>JAWOLO010000336.1:0-5501 GCA_033853375.1 Terriglobia bacterium | reverse complement strand
TCGTCGCCGATGGCGCGATGGGCTCCATGTTGCACGAAGCTGTGGGACCGCAGCGCTGCTTCGACGAACTGAACACCACGGAGCCGGAAGCGGTGTTTCGCGTGCACCAGGCGTACATCGAAGCGGGCGCGCAAATCATCGAGACCAATACTTTTGGCGCGAACCGTTTCAAGCTGGCGCCGCTGGGCCTTGGCGATGAAGTGCAGCGATTGAACAGCCGCGGCGTGAAAATCGCGCGCGAAGCACGCGAATCCGCTGCGCGCGAAGTGTTGATTGCCGGTTCGATCGGGCCGCTCGGACTGGGCGTGCAGGCGCGCCATCCGGACGACAAAGAGATTCTGGATGTTTTTTACGAGCAAGCGCTGGCCCTCGAAGAGCGCGGCGTTGACTTCTACATCCTGGAAACTTTTTCCTACATTGAAGAGATTTTGCTCGCCGTGGATGCCATTCGCTCGTTTTCCGGTTTGCCCATCGTGGCGCAGCTCACCTATTCGGAAGAAGGCACAACATATGGCGACATTCGTCCTACGGACGCGGCAGCGCAACTCAAGAACAAAAACGTCCAGGTGATTGGCGCCAATTGCACGCTGGGACCGCAAGCACTGCTGCCGATTCTGCAGGAACTTGCGGCGGTCGATGACATTCGCATTAGCGCCATGCCCAACGCCGGTTTCCCGAAGCGCGAAGGCGACCGCATTGTGTATCCGAAGTCCTCGCCGGAATATTTTGCCCTCTTTGCGCGCGAAGCGGCTTCGCTGGGAGTGCGGATTCTGGGCGGTTGCTGCGGTACAACGCCGGCGCACATTCGCGCGATGGCCGAAGCAGTCAAGTCACTGCGCCCCGTTAAAACGCACGCGGCCTCACCCGTAGTGGAAACGGCAGCGAAGCCCGCACCGATTTGCCAGCGCGAACCGGAAAGCCAATTCTGGAAAAAGCTGGAGAAAAAAGAATTTGCGGTGTGCGTGGAAATCGATCCGCCGAAAGGGCTTTCGCTCGACCGCATTTTCGAGCAAGTGGACAAAGTAATGGCTTCGCGCAAAGTGGACGCCATCGACATTAACAGCGGAGCTATGGCGCGCGTGGGCATGGACGCACTGGTGGTAGCCGGCGCGCTCGAAGCTCGTGGCGTGGAAACGGTTCCGCATCTCACCACGCGTGACCAAAATATCATTGGCCTGCAAGCAGCGCTGCTGGGCGCGTGGACCGTCGGCGGTGTGCGCAACATCCTGGCGATTACCGGCGATCCGCCTTCCGTCGGGGATTACCCGGAAGCGAGCGGCGTGTATGAAGTGGATTCCGTCGGGCTCGTGAAAGTGCTCAATCGACTGAATCAGGGGACGGACTGGGCGGGGAAGACGCTGGGCGGGGCAACGAATTTTGCTATCGGCGTTGCCCTCAATCCGATGGCCGACGATCTGGGCAACGAGATTGCCCGCTTCCACGCCAAAGTGGAAGCAGGCGCGCACTTCGCAATGACCCAGCCTCTGTTCGATCCGGAGCACTGGCACGCGTTCTTGAAAAAACTGGGCGGCAAGCCTCCCATTCCTATTTTGATTGGCGTGTGGCCGCTCAACAGCTACAAACAGGCGCTGCGGTTGAACAACGAGGTGCCGGGCATCGTGATTCCCGAACCTTTGTTGAAATCGATGGAACGTGCGGGAGCGTCCGCGCGGGACTGTGGCTTTGCCGTTGCCCGAGACATGCTGGCCTGGGCGCGCACCGAACTCGCGGGCGCGTATCTCATCCCGCCATTCAAGCGCTACGAGGAAATTCTCGAGATTCTCTAACCCTCGGTACGAAGTTTTCTGCGCTCGGTTCTCGGCTTTCAATCAAGGTAAGAAACGAAGACGCAAGCTTTATGCCGTCCTTCTTGTATTTAGTAACAAACAATCCAAACTGATTTTTTGCTGCGCAAGAGCGCTGCTATTCTTTTCGATTCGCATTTCCTCTCCAACCATCGCCGTAACTCTGTACCTCTTCTGGTTCGGGAATTGCACACCTGGAGTGAAGGAGGGGGTGAGGAGCATGAATTGTAGCGAAACGCGACGGGTTTTTCAGACAGGCTGCAAGCTATTTCAGGCATTTGTTTCAGGAAGGCGCCGACGGCAAATTTTGTATTCGATGCTTGCGGTATTGCTCTTGGGAGCCAGTGCACAAGCACAGTCCCAAGCTCCAGCGCAGGACCGGCGCCGAGGAGGGGCCGGAGACTGGAGCGTTGTAAAGAATCTAATGCCGGGCACTCGCATCTCCGTAAAGACACACCACCGCTATCGCTGTTTGGTGGAAAACGTAACGGATGATGAGCTCGTCTGTGGAACACATGCCCCCTTCCGGTCAATTACGCTGATGATTCGGCGTTCGGAGATCCGTGAAATACGAGTTGCGCCTCATCCGAACCAGGCTAAGGACGCATGGATTGGTGCGGGGATCGGCGCAGGTGCCGGTGCGGTCCTAGCCGGAACCCAGAGCAGAGACTACCCAGGTTTCAACGCGTTTGTTGGAGGCTTGGCAGGAGCTTTGCCTGGCGCGTTAATTGGCGGGATGGTTCCAATCTTTCAGGTGGTCTTTCAGCGCGGCAAAATCATCTATAAGCGATAGAACGGTTCAGACTTTAGAAGATATCCGCGGATCTCGGCAAAAACCGGTCGATAAAGCCTCTAGGGATTCGGTTGAGGCGAGGAGACGGTGCTGGTGTGGTCGTGGATGATTTTCCAGCCTTCCGGGAACTTTTGCCAGACCAGCGTGAACACGCCACCGGTGTCGCCTACAGTCTCGCGCTTCAAATGCCACTTGCCCAAAACGAGCGCGGCATCGGATCCCAGGAAGCGCATTTCCAAGTCAGAGAAATCCAGTTCGCCCATGGCGTCACGGTCTGGATAATTTTTCTTGTAACGCGCCAGCACGCCGTCCCAGCCGCGTGCCACTCCGTTGCTCCCCGAGAATGTCAATTCCGGCGACTGCCAGTAGCCAACCAGGAAAGCTTCCACGTCGCCGCGATTCCACGCGTCTTGCTGCGCTTTCAACACCACGCGGATGGCCGCGCGGTCGGCCTCATGGGCGTCTACGGGATTGCCCAGCGGCCGCTGACTGAGCGCAAAACACACTGCGAGCAACGCAATTCCACCCGTAGTGAGCGCGGTGCTGCTAATTTGAGCCATCGCTATCCTCCCCGCCAAACGTTCGACTCGTCGGGACAATATACGACTTGCTAAGTCGCTGATACCTGGGAGGATAGGCCGGACAGCGAGCTATCGCAAGGCGTTCTTGGAAGCTGTCTCAATTTGGAACAAGTGCTTTCTTTCAAAACGGTCACGTCTGTTCGTTCTACTCGATTAGTACTAGGGAGCTATTGGAAAGTATTTTTGCGACTGGCACACTCCCTTGCGAGGCTAGAGGATGTTCGCAGCCATGCTATTTACGATCTCGATCGCGGCCCTATCTCAGTTTGCTGTTTACTACTGGAGGGCAGTGCTGGCGGGGACCGCCTCGCTTCCGGTGTCCGAGCGCGTGCTGGCTGCCGCTCACGTGGAAGACGGGCGCCTCTTGCCGCAGCACTTCGAAACGCTTGCCGAACTGCATGATCTGACTCCGGAATTGAAGCCGCATCATGGCGGGTTGGGCTTGGTGCGCGCCTATTACCGCTTCGTGCAAGCGCTCGGAATGCTTCCCATGCTGGCAACTTGGAGCGAACGCGAGCGCGTCATCTGCGCGCGCTACGCGGCGGTGCAGGTCGACCGCCGGTTACAGGCCAACCTCGAGCTCTCTGCTTCCCTGCGTTCCTGCTAAACCTTTCCGTCTTAACTATTCCAATTCTTCGAAGGAGTCACGTACCGTGGCTTTTTCGTATTTTTGTTCGCGGTTGCGGCTGCCGGCGCGCGCGGCGGCCTCCTCCAACATCTTCGAAATGCGCCGTTCACGCGACTCCGGATTGCGGTAGTGGAAAATACTGAGCAACGTATGCCGGCGCTGCGTCGGAGACATCCGCTGCCAGCCTTCAAACGCGCGAGGGTCGCGCGCAAAAGCGGCTCGCAGCACGGGAGGCAGGTCACGTTCTGCTTCCATGGTGGTCATCAATTGCTCCGCGATTTGCTCCGCACGCCGCACGCGCGCGGCCTCGCTTTTCGGCTGAGCAACCTGGTCGCAGATCCATCTGCGGATGGAATAACTCAAATTGTCGAACCAGCGCTGCAGCGAGCGGTCCTGAGAAAACGCTCGCTTCAATTCTCCAGGCAGAATGGCTTTTCGCACTTCGAGGTCCGGCTCGAGTCGAAAATGCGCCGCGTTTCCCGCGCGCACATCGCCGCCGGCCTGCATGCGCTTGTTGACCAGCAGAAAGTGATAGCCCTTGCCCGTTGGGAAAAGAGCCGTGCGAAATGGAAATCCGTTGATCTCGCCTTTGACGCGGAGCCTGCCGCGCACGCCCCAGACTTTCGCAACGTCGAACGGGACGCGAATGATCACCCAGCCGAGATTTGAAGACTGCATGCGCTCGAGAACGGCTCTGAAAGATTTTTCCTGCGATTTGGCCATTGGCGTTCGTTACCAAACGTAGGGGACTAAGTGAAAGCGGGTTTGCAGACAATATTCGGAATAGCCCGGCAAGTCCTGACGAAGAACCTTCTCTTCGTTGAGCAGGCGGAGAACATAGAACGGGATTACCAAAGCGAAGGCCGGCACCGCCCAGTACGAGCCGAGCGCCAGCGGAGTGAACAGAAACATGATCATAGCGGCGAGGTACATGGGATGCCTCACAACACGGTAAGGCCCTGAAGTAATAACATGCTGGCCGGGTCGTACTTCAATGATGCGCGACGCGAAACGATTGACGTTCATCACCCAAAGAGCCATGAGGTAGCCGGCTAAGACGAAGGCCAAAGACAGGACGCTCAGCCAGAAGGGAACCCGGGACCAGGAGAAGCGGTGATCGAGGCCAGGAAGAAAAAAAACGGCAACGAAAACCACGGTGGCGAGTTTCGTGAGGAGTTTCTGCTCGGTTACTTTTTCTTTGGTCTGCAGTCGGAGTTCGAGGAATTGTGGATCTTGTTTATAGAAATAGGCTAACGCGCAGCTCATGGGGATAAGAAGCGTAGCCAGGTAAGCCCAAGCCTGCCAGTAATCCCATGAACCAGCAGGAAGAAACAGAGCCGCAGCTAACACAGCATATCCCACGAGGAAGTGTGAAACTAATCTGGATAAGAGACTCGTCGGCCGCATGAATCCGGCTCACGTGATGGAGAACCGTGCGCTTGGACCTGATCGACCAAAAAGAGGAGGGCACACAAGGATGCGCCCTCCTTCCCGCCACAGTTCCGGTTCGAGACTTCGACGCTACTTCGAAAAGCTGGCAACGGCCTCGGCTTCGGTGTTGTACACGTCGAAGACGGTCATCAGCTTGGTGATCTGGAGCACTTCCTGGAATTTGCTGCCGAGATGGCAGAGGCGCAGGCCGGCGCCCTGGGACCTCGCGCTGTGATGAGCGGCCACCAGCGTGCCCAACCCGG
>JAWOLO010000335.1:0-9032 GCA_033853375.1 Terriglobia bacterium | reverse complement strand
CTACGCGGCGGGGAGTTCGATGGTGACGGCGGCGCCGTGGGGATGGAGGTTTTGCGCGTAGATCTTGCCGTTGTGTTCTTTCACGGTGCCGTAGCACATGCTCAAGCCCAGGCCTGTGCCTTGGCCGACGGGCTTGGTGGTGTAAAAAGGATCGAACACGCGATCGAGATCGCTAAAGCCAGGACCGGTATCACTGAAGCGCAGGATAATTTTTTTTGCCTCCAGGTTTCCTTCGACCATGATTTTCTTTTCCGGCGACTGCTCCAGGGCTTGCGCCGCGTTGGTAAAAAGATTCACAAAGACCTGCTTGAATTGCCCTTCATTAATGGGAATGCGCGGCAGATTCGGCGCAAGATTCAGCTCGAAGCAGATTCCGGATTTTTTCCATTGGTATTCGCAAAGCATCAGCGAATCGCGCACGACCGTGGCAATATCCAGCGGCTTGCGGCCGTCTTGCAGTGGCCGCGCAAAACTGATCAAGTTGTCGATAATTTTCTTCATGCGCCGCGCTTCGGTTCCCAGGCGCTCGAGTTTTTGCCGCGCGCCATTTTCCGTGGCCTGTTCTTTCAGCAGGTCGGAGTAGCCCATGACCGCGGTGAGCGGATTGTTCAGCTCGTGCGCCACTCCGGAAACCAGTTGGCCGATACCCGCCAACCTTTCCTGCTGCACCAACTGGCTTTGCGCCAACTTCAGGCGGTCGAGATTCTCTTTGGACTCGCGCAGCAGCCGGGTCATTTCCCGCGCCATCAGCATCTGCCGCAGGAAGACACAGACTGCCACCAGCAGAATCCCAATCAGCGTCACGGTTATGCGATAGGAGCGCAACTGGCTGGCTGCCGGACCCAAGAACAGCACCAACAATCCAATCACCGGCATTGACAAGACCGCCAGCACTGCCAGGAATCCTGAGACGTCGGCTTCGCTCTCGCGATGATCTCCCGCCAGCTTTTCCGAAGGCACATGTCGAGCGCGCACCGCAATCAAGATGAGCCAGCAGATCGCGGCATAGTCGGGAACATCGTAGATGCTGCCGCTGTAATACTCACTGCGATTCAGCGCGGCATTCAACCACTGATACGACAGCAGGTAGAGGGCGCTGGCGCCGAACAGATGCCAATAGATTGTGCGCCACGCCCCTTCGGCGACCAAGGCCATGCCGCCCATCACAGACATCAGAACGGCAAACTCCACGACGAACAGCGAGAAGTAGTAGGTGTTGTACACCGTTTGGTCAACGACGAGGTATTCGTTGGGGTAAACCAGAAACATATAGAGGTAGAGCCACCACAAAAGCAGGATGAGGAAGTTCAGTGTGCTGAGAAGGAATCGCTGCTCGCGCTGGCGCGAACCGGGGCGCAGCGCCGCTGCTGCCATCATGGGGACCGGCTGCAAAAAAAGAGGAATGTCCGCCCAGAAGGGATTCGGCGTCACCCGGCCGGTGATCACTTCATAGTAGAGCCATGCGGCGAAGTTCGTCGCTACCAGCGCTGCACCAGAGGCCATGAGGAACCAGAACCAGCGCGTGCGCCCGGCGTTGCTGAACGCCGCCCGCAGCATCACGGCCACGGTGATCAGCCAGAGGCCGGTTCCGCTCATGTCGGAGAACGCCGTGAGCACGGTTCCTGGCTTCGCCAACAGAGAAACGACGGTGTACACGAGCAGAAAGCCCGCAACGGTGCCGATCTCCCATCGCGTCAGTCTTCTCATTCTCTTTCTATGTGACTCCCAAGGAGAGCCGTGTGAACGTGCCGCCAGCTTCCCTCAGCCGGCTTGTTGCGGGCAGCCAACCACAGCTGTTTTTTTCCAGTCTAGCGGGGAATTGGACCGGTCAACCTGACCCTCGAGAAAATTTGCTGTGTTGGTAACTGCTAGTTCAAGAAAACACGGCGACCGAGGCAGCCAAGGTTGAATTGAGGAATGCCTGTTCTTGACCCTGCTGTTTCGTCCTTGCTATCGTGAAAGGTTATTGTGGGCTCAGTGTGGCTACTGAGCGCCAGGGCCTGCATAGCGCGGGCAAGCCGTGCCTGCGGCGGGCAAGCCGTACCTGCGGTAGGCAAGCTCCTGCGGGAGGGAGCGTTTTCATTCTTATGGGCCTGACCAAACTGGTAATCCGGGGCGCGCGGCAGCACAACCTGAAAAATATCAATGTCGAAATCCCCCGGAACACCCTGACGGTCATTACCGGCCTCTCCGGGTCGGGAAAATCCTCACTCGCGTTTGACACGATTTATGCGGAAGGACAGCGGCGCTACGTCGAGTCACTTTCCGCCTACGCGCGGCAGTTTCTCGATCAGATGGAACGGCCGGAAGTGGATGTGATTGAGGGGCTTTCGCCGTCGATTGCCATCGAGCAGAAGACCACGACGCGTTCGCCGCGCTCCACCGTGGGAACGATCACGGAAATTTACGATTACCTGCGCGTAGTGTACGCGTCGGTGGGTGTGCCGCATTGCCCGAATTGCGGGAAGCCGATTACGCGGCAATCGAGCGAGCAAATCGTGCAGGCGATTCTCCAAGGAGAAATCTGCAAGGCCGACGACCGCATCATGATCTTGGCGCCGATTGTGCGAGGACGAAAGGGCGCGTACCGCAAAGACCTGGAAAAATTCGCGCAGGATGGTTATGTGCGGGCGCGCATTGATGGCGAACTCGTTCCACTCGACGATATTCCAGCGCTGGACAAGCGCAAGAATCACACCATCGAGATTGTTGTGGACCGGCTGCTCGTGAAGCAAGGCATCGCGGCACGGCTGGAACAATCGATTGCCACGGCCTTGAAACTCGCCAGCGGGCTTGTGACGGTTGCTATCGTCGGCGGAAAAGAGCACACATTTTCGGAAAAACTGGCGTGCCCCGATTGTGGGATTTCCGTTCCGGTGCTCGAGCCTCGGTCGTTTAGCTTCAATTCGCCGTATGGCGCGTGTCCGGCGTGCAACGGGCTTGGTTCGAAATATGATTTCGATCCGTCGAAGGTCATCAATGATTGGTCGCGGCCGCTTTTCGACGGTGGCCTAGGGCCAGGCTCTGGATCGGCGATTCTGAAGCGGACGCTGGAGCTCGGGGCGTACGCGCATGGGTTCAATCTGGAAACGCCATTCGAGAAGTTTCCCGCGCGCATCCAGAACATGTTGTTGTACGGCTATCCGCTTTCGAATGGCAAGGATGGCGGCGACAACGGGAGAACCGGCAGGAAATCGAAAGGTGAAAAAGGCTTTCGGTTTCCAGGAATCCTGAAATTTCTGGAAAGAAACTTCGAGGAGTCCGGCTCGGATGCGTACCGCGAGTGGATGACGCAGTACATGTCCGCGACGGTTTGCAGCACGTGTCATGGGAAGCGACTGCGGCCGGAATCGCTTGCGGTCAAGCTGGCGGGATGGTCCATCGCGGACTTTACGGCGCTCTCGCTCAACGCGGCGCGGCCGGCGGTGGATAAGATTTTGGCACAGCTCACGGAGCGGCAAAAAGAAATTGCGGCGCGTCCGCTGGAAGAAATCGCCGAGCGCATCGACTTTCTTCTTGCGGTGGGACTGGGCTACCTCAGTTTAGAGCGGTCCGCGGCGACGCTTTCCGGAGGCGAAGCACAGCGCATCCGCTTGGCGACGCAGATCGGGTCACGATTGCGTGGCGTGCTTTATGTGCTGGATGAGCCGAGCATCGGCCTGCACGCGCGCGACAATGCGCGGCTGCTCGGTTCGCTCGAGCATCTGCGCAACCTTGGCAACACCGTGCTGGTGGTCGAGCACGACGAAGACACGATTCGGCGCGCCGATTTTGTGGTGGATCTCGGCCCAGGCGCGGGAAACGCAGGCGGGTATCTGGTTGCGCAGGGCAAACCGGAACAGATCGAAGCCACGGCCGAATCGCTAACGGGGCAATATCTGAGTGGGGCGGCAAAGATTTCGGTTCCAGAGAAGCGGCGCAGCCAGAACGGCAAAGCGATTCAGGTCCTCGGAGCCACAGCGAACAATCTCAAGGAGATTGACGTCACTTTCCCTTTGGGCTTGCTCACCGTGGTTACGGGCGTTTCCGGCTCGGGCAAATCGACGCTAGTGAACGACATTTTGTATCGCGCGCTCGCGCAAAAACTTTATCGTTCCTCGGAAGTGCCTGCGGCTCATCGGCAGATTGTTGGCACGGAACACATCGACAAAGTCATTGAGATCGATCAGGCGCCGATCGGGCGCACGCCGCGTTCGAATCCCGCTACGTATACGGGAGTGTTTGCGCCGATTCGCGATCTTTTTGCCATGCTGCCGGAATCGCGCGAGCGCGGCTACCGGCCCGGCCGGTTCAGCTTCAACGTAAAAGGCGGCCGGTGCGAAGCGTGCCAAGGAGACGGCCTGCGGCGCATCGAAATGAATTTTCTTCCCGATGTTTATGTGATGTGCGAAGTGTGCCGCGGCCGCCGGTACAATTCGGAAACGCTAGCGGTGCGGTACAAAGGGCACTCGATCAGCGACGTGCTGAATTTGCCTTGCGCTGAGGCTTTGAAACTTCTGGAAAACATTCCGCAGATTCAGCAGAAGCTGTCGACGCTGGTGGAAGTGGGGCTCGGCTACGTCACGCTGGGGCAATCTGCGACGACGCTTTCCGGCGGCGAAGCGCAGCGCATCAAGCTAGCGCGCGAGCTTTCGAAGCGGCAAACGGGACGCACTCTCTATATTCTCGACGAGCCGACGACGGGATTGCACTTCGACGACGTGCGGAAGCTGCTCGATGTATTGCAGCGGCTCGTCGACCTTGGCAACACGGTGCTGATCATCGAGCACCATCTCGACGTCATCAAACAAGCTGACTGGATTATTGATTTAGGACCGGAAGGCGGGGAAGGCGGCGGGCGCATTGTGGCCCAGGGGCCGCCGGAGCAGGTGGCGCGGGCGAAAAAGTCGTATACCGGCCAGGTGCTAGCACGCGTTCTGAACGTCAACGGCCACTCCAATGGTTCTAACGGCAAAAGCAAATGACATTAGCGAAAAGGAGATTCTTCAGGCCTAAGGGTCTGAGCTACAACTCGGAGTGACACGAATTGTGTAAAGTGTTGAAAGCTGCATCAGGAAGACCTTCCACCAACTTCTCCTTGCAGGTCGTCGTTCTTCTCCGTAAAGTGAAGCACTTGCGATGAGCATTTACGCGATCCAGCCGCTGGTTTTTGGTGAAGTGCGCACGTATCCGTTGGCCTCGCGCAAGAGCAAGGTCAACGTGCGCGAGTTTGCCAAGCCCACTGACTCAAACATCTCGCTGACAAAATTCCTGGATTCGCTGCCACACATTCTCGCGGCCGACGAGCTTCGCCAACTTCTCACGGCCATTCAAACGGCGCGCAAACAGCGCAGAGCGATTCTCTGGGGCATGGGCGGCCATGTGATCAAGGTCGGGCTGGGGCCTGTTTTGATCGACCTGATGGATCGCGGCTTCGTTTCGGGAGTTGCCATGAATGGCGCCGCGCTCATCCACGATTTCGAGATCGCGCTGGCGGGTAATACTTCCGAAGACGTCGAAGTCGCCCTGGGCGATGGGCAATTCGGCATGGCCGAAGAGACCGGCAGGTATCTCAACGAAATCGCCAAGCTGGCACAGCGAATTCGCATTGGCTATGGCGAAGCGGCGGGACAATTTTTGAACAGCAGCGTCATTGCTGCGAAACATGCGGAATCGAGCGTTCTGGCGGCGGCACACAAGCGGCGCATCCCGGTGACCGTGCACCTCGCCATCGGTACGGACATCCCGCACATGCACCCTGCGGCGGAGGGCGCGGCTCTTGGCTATGCCACGCATCGCGACTTTCGCCTGTTTTGCGCACTGACGCAGCAGATGCATCCGGGCGGCGTTTATCTGAATTGGGGATCGGCAGTTCTGCTGCCCGAAGTTTTTCTTAAGGCGGTTTCCGTAGTGCGGAATCTTGGCGTGCCGCTTTGCCCCATTACCACGGCGAACTTCGACTTTATTCAGCACTATCGTCCGTTGCAAAATGTAGTGAAGCGTCCCACCGCTTCCGGCCGCAACCGCAAAGGACCGGAATCCCGCGGCTTTGCCATCACCGGCCACCACGAGTTGCTTTTGCCGCTCGTGGCCGCGGCATTGGCGGCAGGATGGCCGAAGAAACGGTGACAAGGAATTGATGAGTTTCTTTGACGACACGCAACCGGATGCACCGGGACAACCCGGCGATTCCCAAGATCCAACTGGGGGAGCTTCGGAATCGCCATCCGTAGAATCCGCTTCGCCGCTTGCGGGCGATCCCATTTCTTATGTAGCGGTTCACCCAGAGGCGGCCCATCCTCCCGCTTCGAATTTACCTGACGACCTGCGCATCTCTTGGTCCTGGCCACATCTGCTGCTCTTTTTGGGATTTGCCATCATCAGTCAACTTGTGGTTGGGGTTGCGGCCCTGGCCTACTACTCAACGAGCCACCACCTTTCGCAAAGGCAGATCCGGCGGCTTTTCGAGTCCGACCCGAAGCTGATCGTCGGCACGAATGTTCTGTGGTTCGCGCTGATTCTTCTTTTTCTCTATGTGACGCTTTCCGTGCTTCCGAATTTGCCGTTCTGGCGATCTCTAGGCTGGAGGAGGCTGGACGCAAACCCTCTTACGGGGAAAGGCAAGCCGTGGATGTATTTCCTCTCCGGTTCTGGGTTGTCCCTATTTGTGATTATCGCGAGTTCGCGGGTAAAGAATGCAGAGCACGTGCCCATCCAGGAAATGTTCAAGAGCCGCAGCGCCGTGATGATGCTGATGAGCATGGCAGTGCTCGTCGCGCCGCTGGTGGAGGAGACCATTTTCCGAGGCTATCTCTATCCGGTATTTGCGCGGATCGTTTCTGGCCTTGCTCAATCGTTTGGGATGGATTCGCCAAGCGCCATCCGCACCGGGGTGCTGACGAGCATCCTGACCACCGGAGTGCTCTTTGGGCTTATGCATGCGCCGCAGCTTGGCTGGACCTGGGGGCTCGTGTCCTTGCTGATTCTCGTGGGGGTCATTTTTACCTTCGCGCGCGCTTGGACTGGGACGGTTTTCGCGAGCTTCCTTCTGCACTTGGGTTATAACTCTATGCTCGCGGTGCTCACGATCCTTGGCACGAGGGGCTTTACGTACATGCCGCCGCACTGAAGAAAGTGACCGGTGACTTGTGACTCGTGGAAGCCCCGGATCTAAGGTGATTCCGCCACTTGTTTACAATGAAGAGGAAACGACCTTTGCGTATTGCGCTGAAGAGAAAAGAGATTCCTCGCCCCGTAAAAACATCCGGGGCGCAAAAGTGCGCTTTGCTCGGAATGACGTGGCGCGGGTTGTTCACGTGAGGACGATCGAGAAATGTACCTAGCGCAACCGATCGAATGGACCGACCGCGGCGTGGTGATGTTGGATCAGCGGAAGCTTCCTGCTGAGGAAGTTTCTTACACCTATACGGATTACCGCGAGGTAGCGAAGGCGATTCACGAGATGGTGATTCGCGGCGCACCGGCAATTGGGGTTGCTGCGGCGATGGGCGCGGCGCTGGGTGTTTTGCATTCAACCGCAAAATCGATGGAGGCGCTTCGCAGCGAATTCACCGAAATTTGCGACACGTTGGCCAAGACGCGGCCCACAGCCGTCGATCTGTTTTGGGCGATTGAGCGCATGAAGCGGCGGTTCGCGGAACTGACAGCGCAAACCTCCGAACTTGCACGAATCAAGCAAGGCATGGTGGAGGAAGCGAAGCAAGTTCATCTCGAAAAGAAAGCCACCGACGAAGCCATAGGGCACTACGGTGCGGAGTTCATGCCGCGCGAAGGACAGGTGATGACGCAATGCAACGCAGGCGCGCTGGCGACTGGCGGGATCGGGACGGCCCTGGGCGTGATCCGCGTGGCATACGAACAAGGCAGCAAGTTGCACGTACTTGTCCCGGAAACGCGCCCGTATCTACAGGGGGCGCGGCTCACGGCGTGGGAGCTGCACAAGGGCGGCATTCCTTTGACGCTGATTACGGACAACATGGTCGGGCACTTTTTGAAGTCGGGCAAGGTCGGCGCGATCGTCACCGGAGCAGATCGCATCGCCGCCAACGGCGACACGGCCAATAAAATCGGGACGTATCAGATCGCCGTGCTCGCGAAAGAGAACGGAGTGCCGTTTTATATCGCCGCACCGGTTTCGACCTTCGATCTATCCATCCCGGATGGCGGGCATATCCCAATCGAGGAGCGCTCTGCCACGGAAGTAACGCATTTGCAAGGAGTGCGCATTGCACCGGATGTTCCGGCAGCACATCCGGCGTTCGACGTCACACCGGCAAGGTATATCGCGGCAATCTTCACGGAACGCGGTGTAGCTCGCGCGCCGTACAGGGAATCTCTGCGCGCACTGGCAGAAGCCCCACAGCAGCACGTCGCGTCGCGCGGGTAGACCCGCGTCCAGGAAATCCAAAACTGTTCTGCGATGTTCCGGTTCAGCGCGAAGTTGCAGAGAATCCCGCGCTATTTGCTCCATGGATTTGCCCGCTGGAATGCGAGAGCTGGTCATATTCCCGCGCGGATTCTTCCGGCGCAAGCACCCAAAGCGTATAGATTCCAAGGGCAGTGCCAAAGGGGAATCGGAGCAGGGCTAAGATGCCCAGGACAAGGCCGAGAATCCGCGCCCAGGATTGCCGCTCATAGAGGCCCCAAGCCAAGGCCAAGTGCAGCAAGCCAAAGAACCCCAAGAAAATCCCCAAGGAGAAGAAGCCAGCGGGGAGGAACGAATCTAAGCCCCAACCGGGGCCCATTGGCCAAGCGCCGGGGCCCATCCATCCCCGCAGCCACGGAAAGAACATGCTCCCGAAAATCCACAACCAGCAGACGCCAATGAGCCGAAGGATTCCATTGACCAGCCACAAGGTGGCGAGTAGCTGGATATGCCGCCGGACCCTGCCTTGTGCGGGGGATGCTATCGAGGGACCAGCTGCAGTGACTGGACCTGGAGTCACCGCTTTCCCGCACGATGTACAGAATTGCGCGCCAGAGACGAGTCGGGTTCCGCAACGATCGCAAAACATGGCCAAGCCCTCCCTTTC
>JAWOLO010000334.1:0-4166 GCA_033853375.1 Terriglobia bacterium | reverse complement strand
TCAGGTCGAGCCTAAGGCCAAGGGGTTTCGACTCATTCTCGAAACAGGTGAAATGGTGATCGCAGACCGTGTCGTCGTTGCCGCAGGCGTAGGCTCGTTCGCCTGGCGGCCACCGCAATTTGCGGAGCTTCCAAGTTCGCTCGTGTCGCACACCTGTGAGCATCGTGACCTACGAACCTTTCGTGGGAAACGAATGCTGGTGCTTGGCGGCGGCCAGAGTGCTTTGGAGTCGGCCGCGCTATTGTATGAAAACGGCGCGGAAGTGGAAATCGTCGCGCGCACGCGCAAGATTCACTGGCTCGGTGGGGTGCTTTCGAGGACGTTTCAGCATCGTTTGGGATCAACGGTGTCAAAACTCCTCTATGCGCCCACAGATGTTGGCCCCGCGGGCATCAGCCAAATTGTCGCGCGACCGGATTTGGTCAGGCGCTTTCCGCGGCCACTACAGGATTGGCTTCGGAAACGATCCATCCGTCCGGCAGGCGCACGATGGCTGGTGGTGCGGCTCAAAGATGTGCCTATAAGCCTCGGTCATTCCGTGGTTTCGGCTGCGGTTGCCGGTGAGCGTGTAAGAGTACGGCTCAGTGATGGAAGTGAGAGAACGGTCGACCACGTTTTGCTGGGCACCGGCTATCGTGTAAACGTTTCCAAGTACGGATTCTTCCCGAAGGAATTGGCGAAAGCCATCGATTGCTGCCATGGGTATCCAAGACTCAGTGAAGGGCTGGAATCGTCTGTTCCTGGATTGCACTTTCTCGGAGCACCAGCTATCTGGAGCTTTGGTCCGCTGATGCAATTTGTCGTTGGGGCGCATTATGCTTCGCGCGCTTTGCTTCGCTGCGTCGCCAGGAAAATTGACATCCGACCCGTTGAGGTTGGGGAAGCGCTATCTGTTGAACCTGCTTGATCCACAAGTAAGGAGAGTGGACGACGCATTTGAATACGCTAGCCCAACCCATGAGTGAAGCCATCGGAGCATTGGTTTTAGGCGCAAACCTCAACGGCTTAACGATCGCCAGGAGCCTGGGTCGCCGCGGCGTGCCGGTCTGGCTGGCAACGCCGCCCAGCATCAAACTAGCGAGCTATTCTCGCTACGTCCGCCGCACTTTGCCTTGGCCGAGCGGCGCATGCGAAGCACAAATCAATTATCTATTGCAAGTTGCGGTTAGGCACAAGCTTGAAGGGTGGGTCCTGTTTCCGACTAGCGACGAAATGGCCGCCCTACTTGCAAAATTCTACAACGCGCTGTCGTCTCAGTACCGTGTTTCCACGCCGACTTGGGAGGTCCTGCGCTGGGCTTACGACAAGCGGCTTACCTATCGATTGGCAGAGCAAGAACAAGTCGATTACCCGACGACAGTGTGTCCAGCCAACGAACCCGATCTTAGAAGCGTAGCCTGTAGCTTTCCTGCGATTCTCAAACCCGCAGTGCACGCCGCGGTCAATCGCTTCACCGCGGATAAAGCATGGCCCGTGGCAAATCGCGATGAGCTTCTTGCGCGGTACAGTGAAGCCCGGGAACTGATTCCCGCTAACTCAATTCTCGTTCAGGAGTTGATTCCTGGCGGGGGCGAGTCGCAATTCTCTTATGCCGCACTGTGTCGCGACGGACAGCCGATTGTTTCCCTCACAGCGCGACGTGCGCGGCAATTCCCCATCGACTTCGGATACTCCAGTTCGTTTGTGGAAACACAGGATGTCCCTGAGATTGTGGCATCTTCGCGTCGTCTACTGGCGGCAATCCGCTACAGCGGACTTGTCGAAGTGGAATACAAATTTGACGCTCGAGACAGACATTACAAGCTTCTGGACATCAATCCCAGACTTTGGACCTGGTCAGCCCTAGGCGGACGAGCAGGAATCGATTTCCCGTACTTGCTCTGGAACATGATGATTGGAAGGCCCGTTGCGGAACAGATTGGTCTTTCAGGCGTTCGATGGATGCGTTTGAGCACGGATATTCCCGCGGCCATACATGAGATGCTCCGGGGCCGCCTTGCCCCTCGGGCGTATCTGCGCTCATTCCGCAACCCGGTTCAGTTTGCTTTGATGGCTGCGGACGATCCCCTCCCCGGATTGCTGGATTTGCCTTTGTTTGTCTACAAGAATCTTTACAACCGGTACAAAGCTTTCTTTGAGGGTCTGCCGCTCAAAGCGGAAGGATCGAAGTCGAGGGGTTGATGCGGGATTCTCAGCCGAATTCGCTGCGCCAAGAAAGCGTCTGTGGCGCGCTCTCCGAGTCAAATCTGTACCAGTTAGAGTGATGGCTGCCGTTCGACAATCAATGATCCAACCAACGGTTGTAATCAGCCTCGATTTGGAGCTCGCTTGGGGCACGTTCGATCTCTACTTTAATGACCATCTGCTGATGATGAGCCGGTGGACGCACGACGTCGGCGTGCCCTGGTTGCTGAGAAACCTAACGCGCAATGGGCTGTCGGCATCCTGGGCTGTAGTCGGCGCGATGATGGGGCGTTCGTTGTCAGATATCTCGGCGCTACCAGAGGTTTCGTATCGCCACTTCTCGAAACCCTGGTTTAGTTACGTTCCCACGGAAGGTGGTGAAGCGTCTCATCCTGAGTGGTTTGGGGCGAGCCTTGTCGAAATGATCAGAAGGGCAAAGCCGGAACAGGAAATAGGCTTCCATTCGTTTTCGCACGCCCCGTTTGGATTGCCGGGAATGACGCGAGAGCGAGCCGTGGCTGAATACCGCTATTGTGTCCAGACTGCGCAAAAATTGGGAATCCCCACTACGTGCTTTGTTTTCCCGCGGAATCTCGTCGCTTATCTCCGCGAGTTGCGCGAAGCAGGTTTCACCTGCTTCCGTGACGCCGATGAATTGCCGGTTCGTTTTGCAAGCGCAACGCTCAGGTCCGTTTGGATGGTGCTGGCCGATCTTTTGGGCACAACGCCTGGCATGGTCGAGCCTTCGCTCAGAGACGGCATCGTTTCGGTCCCGGGGTCGCTGATGATCCGCTGCGCAGCTGGCTGGAGAAAGTACATACCTGATGCAATGCGTTGGCGGCGGCTCAGAAGAGGACTGGACTGTGTGCGACGGAATGGCGGCGTCTTCCACGTTTGGTTCCACCCAGAAAATCTTTATCCGGAATGGCCGCGTCTTCAAAACGTTGTGGGACGTTTTCTTGAGGGACTCGGCACACTGGTGCGCAACGGTGATTTAAGATGCATAACCATGGGAAAGCTCGCCGAAGAATTCCGAAGGACGCCGGTTGTTCTAAGAGGTCGTAATGCAACTGAAACGGGTGAAAGTCCTGCTCCCTCCGTTCCGCAACAGGTAGTCTAGCGTCGCGCGATCCGGTTGCCGGACGCGTCGGCCCTGATCTTAGGCAGTCTCGAAACCAACTAAGGCTTTTAGAAACCTGGCGGAGCAAGTTGGCTAAGTTGCTGTCCCAACTGCTGGCGTACGCTTTCCAAAGCAGTCGGGCTCTGAGTCCAGTTGGTCCAGCTTGTGGCAATCGGCAACACAATAGGACTCACGAAGCTTAATTGTCCAAGGTTCTTCAGGATTTGCGCGTATTCGTAGTCTTGAATGCCATCGCGAATGGCCTTCAGACGGATCCCCGGGGCTGATTCAGTCGATGCAATGGGTGCTGGCGGATAAAGGAAAATGCCGTCGCCGGGTCGGCCCAAGCCGCCACCGCACGCGGTGGTATCCACATTGTCCCAACTGCCAATCGCATTACCGGCCGTCCATCCGTCAGCGCGATAGTAAAGAATGCCTGTCGCTCCTTGCGTCCAGTTCAAAAATCCTGCCTGGATGCGTTCGTTGATGGGTGGGTAGTCCACCATCCATTCCGGCGTGTTGCCGAATCCCGTATTGCAGCTGGTGTAGCTCCAGAGGTCGCCGCCGCTGGTAAATGGCAGAAGGGGCCATTGCTGCATGGAATCCAGCAACACCCAATGGTCGATGGCGCCATAGAGATTCGGATCTGGCGTATTTAGGGTCATCGTCAGCTTCACCGACGGGCTAGCAGCATGGGCGTTCGCCGCAAGCGTCTTGATCGGTGCGTAGTCGCCTGTGCAGCCGTTCAATTCGTCCGCTGCGTAGAGATCCAATCCGAGGCCCGCTGGGAAATTGGCCGCCGCCGCATTGATTTGGCTCGTGGAGGGAAGACTGCTAAATGTCCCGTTGCACTGAATTCCGA
>JAWOLO010000333.1:0-9435 GCA_033853375.1 Terriglobia bacterium | reverse complement strand
CGTCTGCATTCCGGTAGATTATAGGAGAAAGCTGGGACGCCAAATCTTGACGTTCCGCGAGTTGTCGAATCTGCTAGAATCTGGCTCCGCCGTTCAGGTCCCCCTGAAACAAATTTTGGCGTAATGGAAATCAGGATGAATCTCACCAATGGATTTTCCCGCCGCGAATTTCTTGCCCATACTTCGTGCTTCGGGTCCGACACCGAACGCGCTCATGCGCAGGGCGATTAGAATGCCCTCACGGGCGTTTTCCAAATCGCGAATTCGAGCGTCCTCGGCCTTCCCAATCATCCCCTCGATCCCGCAAAGCTTCCCATGTCTATCGACCTCGGCGGTTTGACCGCGGTCCTCGAATCTTATCCAGGTCATTCTGGCACCGACATCGTCACTCGAGTTCCTGAGCAAAATGTCGTCTACACCGGCGACCTTCTCTTCAGCGGCTGGTACCCCGTTTGCTTTGACGAAAAAGCCACCATTTCCGGCTGGCGTGACACGCTGAAGAAATTCACCTTCTTCGATAAAGACACGCTCTTTGTTCCCGGCCACGGCCAGATTTGCGGCCAGGAAGGCATCGCCTCCATCCGCGAAGTGTTCGACGACATCGCCGGTCAAGCCGAAAAAATGTACAAAGCCGGCGTTCCCGCCGAGGAAGCGCAGCACCGCTACGTCGTCCCTGATAAATTCAAGAATTTCCCCATTTATGCCTGGGGTTTCACCATCGGTCCGGCTATCACCAAGTTGTATTCCGAATGGCAAACGGCCAAGTCCTAGCCGTCCCCGCCGAGACGTGGCTTGCAAGGAAGAGCAGCGCACCGCTCCTCCGATCCGCTCCAGAAGACGTTTGACGCCCTCATGATTGGCTATGCCAAGGGCGACGTCATTCCTGGCAGCCAGGAAACCGTGCGTCGCTACGGCGTCACGCTTCACTCCGTTTCCGACTACGCCGCCACATTTCCGAAGGCGGCTACCGCATAATCTAGCGCACTTTGGCCTCCTTATTTAATTCTTGCACTGCCAGCTAGGTTGCTCCATCTTCGCTCCTGCGGCATTCTGTACTGCGTATATGGACTTCTCCTCGTCACGGCAATGGATCGACGCGCTTTGGCTCCTGTTTGGTGCCTATTGGTTGGTCTCAGCCCTGAAGCGAAAGAAAACCAAGCAGCGCGAATCGATACTTCAACGTTTTGGATACACTCTTCCGCTTGTCGTCGGTTTTTATCTGCTTTCTCAGCCGCAGGCTCACTACGGCTGGCTTGGGAATCGCTTTGTTCCCACTGGCCCGGCCGGCGAATGGCTCGGCGTTTTGCTTACAGCTGCGGGAATCGGCGTCGCCTTTTGGGCGCGCCGGCATCTGGGCACGAATTGGAGCGGCACGGTAACGCTCAAAGAAGGCCACGAGCTGATTCGAACGGGGCCTTATCGCTTTATCCGCCACCCCATCTACACCGGGATTTTGCTCGCCCTTCTCGGAACCGCCATTACCTTTGGCGAAGTTCGCGCCCTGCTTGCTGTGGCTATTGCCTGGCTCTCCTTCTACATAAAAGCTTGCCGCGAAGAATCGTTTCTTACCCAGGAATTTGGTCCCGGTTTCGACGAGCACAAGCGCCACACCGGTATGTTTCTGCCGCGATTCTCCTGAGTCGTGCGACTTTCCATGTTTGCTCAGCCGGTTAAAATACGACGTCCTCGGTGCCGCGTCCGGTTCAACGCACAAAAAGTTTGTCGGCAAACGCTGAGAGCATTTCATTCCGAGGAGCGAAGCCTGCCCGCGGCAGGCGGGCGACGAGGTCCGTGTCGGGACTCCGGGCAGCTCCGGTTTCGAGTCCCGGTGGGACTCTCACCGAGAGTCCTGAATTAGGATCCACCGGACTCCAAAGACGGAGAATCTGCTTTTGCCTTTGAGAATTTTAGAAGAACGGATCTCTCAGCGCGCCTTGCTGCCTGTCTCGCATTTCATAAACAACTTCTGTAGAATCCCAACGCTTTGTTGACCCTTGTTTGAATGAACCCTGGGCGGTGCCATGAGACTGAACTCTACGCTTCTGAAAAGTACGGTCGTTGCAGCGTTGGGAGGGCTGCTGTTCGGCTTCGACACCGTCGTGATCTCCGGCGCGATCCAGCCGTTGAAAGTTCTTTATCACCTCTCGCCGTTCTGGGAGGGATTCACCGTAGCCGCTGCGCTGATAGGCACCGTCATTGGCTCTATGCTCGCCGGCATTCCCGGCGACAGCCTGGGCCGCCGCGGCAGCTTGCGTTGGATGGCGATTCTGTATGTAGTCTCTGCGGTTGGCTGCGCTTTCGCGTGGAACTGGAGCGCGGTTTTGTTGTTCCGCCTTATCGGCGGCCTCGGCATCGGCGGTTCCTCCGTTCTCGGCCCGATGTACATTGCGGAAATTGCTCCCGCGAAGTGGCGCGGGCGCCTGGTGAGTGTTTTCCAATTCAACGTCGTCTTCGGAATCTTGCTCGCTTACTTCTCGAACTATTTGATCGGCACCATGGGTTTTGGCGACCCCGAATGGCGTTGGAAGCTTGGTGTTTCCGGCTTGCCTGCGCTGCTTTTTCTTCTGATGCTCTTCGGAATTCCCGAAAGCCCGCGCTGGCTGGTCAAGAAGGGAAGAACGAGCGAAGCCGGAGACGTGCTCCGATTGACCGGCGAAGAAAATGCCGAACAGGAATTGCGGGAAATCGTCGAATCCATCGACGCCGAGCACGTCACCAGCGACGCTCTCTTTACCGCAAAATACCGCGTCCCGATTTTCCTGGCGGTCACCATCGGCATGTTCAACCAGCTCTCTGGCATCAACGCCATCCTCTATTACCTGAACACGATCTTCGCGCACGCGGGCTTCAACAAAGTTTCCGGCGACCTGCAATCCGTGGCCGTCGGCGCCACCAATCTGATTTTCACGGTCATCGCCATGTCCGTGATCGACAAGCTCGGGCGCAAAACTCTGCTGCTCGTCGGTTCCGTGGGCATGTGCTTCTCTCTGGCCGGTGTCGCCACCATCTTCTTCACCAACCGTCACGAAGATTTGCTGGTCTGGATGCTGATTGGCTTCATCGCGTTTTTTGCGTTTTCCCAGGGCGCGGTGATTTGGGTTTATCTCAGCGAAGTGTTTCCCAATCGCGTGCGCGCCAGGGGCCAGAGTCTCGGCAGCTTTTCGCACTGGATCATGAACGCGCTGATTTCTTGGACGTTCCCGTTGATGGCGGCGTCTTCCGGCGGCTACCCGTTCGCGTTTTTCTCCGCGATGATGGTGGTGCAATTCTTCGTCGTGCTGTTCTTCTATCCCGAAACCAAAGGCATCTCTCTCGAAGAAATGCAGAAAAAACTCAAAATCGCCTAGCGCCTTCTGCAGTCATCAGCACGCTCGCGCAACCTCTTCAACTTGTCATTCCGAGCCCGCCTGCGGCAGGCAAGCGTAGCAGGCCGACTTGTTCTTCCCGCTTCGCTCCTGCGCGGTGTTTGCGTCCCGTGTGCTTCTCCGGGACCAAGCGGTCGGCCTGCGAAGTCGAGGAATCTCTCTTGCGAGTTCCGCCGAAAAAGTCAGCAAGCTGTTATCCCGAGCGAAGCGAGGGATCATGGCTTGACTGCAGCGTCACCGGGCACGATGAGAGCCCTGCTCGGTTCACGCTCGAACCGCGCCGTTCTGACTCCAGGCCAATGCGTCCCAGTTTCCTTTGTTTCACCATGCAGGCGAGCTGTCGCCGCCAATTTGAAATGAATCTGAGCGGCTGCTGGAGCGCGCTGTTTTTGACGAGGCGAGCCGCTGGTGCGCGTAATCGCTCCAGGGACTCGCAGAATCGAGTTGGACATAACTTTACGAATGCTCACGTGCTTGCTCGAAAGTACCTATTTTTGTTCCTTGTGTCACGCCCCCTTGTGATTCGAGTCACGGCACTTCCGCGTCCTTAGACGCGACCATAAAGGGGACGAATTTATGGTGACCGGCCATGAAAAACATACTCATTCTAGGCGCCGCAGGGCGGGACTTTCATAACTTCAATGTGGTCTTTCGGAACCAGCACGAGTACCGCGTGGTCGGTTTCACTGCTACGCAGATTCCTGGCATAGCCAATCGCCGCTATCCCGCGGTCCTGGCAGGCTCAGACTATCCCGATGGCATCCCGATCTTTCCCGAACACAATTTGGAAAAGCTCATCAACGAGCAGCATGTCCACGCGGTGGTCTTCTCCTACAGTGACATTTCTCACCTAAACCTGATGCATCTCGCGTCTCGCTCCGTGGCCGCCGGTGCGGACTTCTGGTTGCTGGGCACCCAGCACACGCAGCTCAAGTCTGCCATCCCAGTCGTTTCCGTGTGCGCTGTACGCACCGGATGTGGGAAAAGCCCTGTGGCGCGTTTGGTCGCTAGTGAACTTCTGCGGAACGGATTGCGCCCCGTCGTGGTGCGTCATCCCATGCCCTATGGAAATCTTGCGGAGCAGGCGGTCCAGCGCTTTGCCACCCTGGATGATTTGGATTCTCAGCGGTGCAGCATCGAGGAACGTGAGGAATACGAGCCTCACCTCTGTGAAGGAACTGTCGTTTACGCCGGCGTCGACTACGAAAAGATCCTGCGGCAAGCAGAAAGGGAAGCGGACGTAATTCTCTGGGACGGCGGCAATAACGACACGCCCTTCTTCGCTTCCGATCTCGAGATCGTGGTTGCCGATCCGCACCGACCGGGCCATGAATTGACGTATTTCCCGGGTGAAGTGAATCTCCGGCGTGCCGACGTGCTCGTGATCAACAAAGTGAACACGGCTCCCGCATTGAATGTGCAAACTGTGAAAGAAAACATTCGCAGGCACAACCCGCGAGCGATGATTCTGGAAACGGCCAGCAAGGTTTTCGTCTCCGCGCCGGAACTGATCAAGAACCAACGCGTGCTCGTTGTGGAAGACGGTCCCACACTCACCCACGGCGAGATGCCTTATGGCGCTGGAGTTGTAGCGGCGCGCGAGTTCGGTGCCGCAGAGCTGGTCGATCCACGGCCTTACGCCGTCGGCTCCATTCAAAGCAGTTTCGAACAGTTCAGTCAATTGACAAATCTTCTTCCTGCCATGGGCTATAGCGCCATGCAGCGACACGAACTGGAAGAAACCATTAATCGCGTTCCCTGCGACCTCGTGCTCGTCGCCACGCCGATTGATCTGGCTCGCGTTATTAAATTGAACAAGCCCTATTTGCGCGTGACCTATGAGGTGCAAGAACTCACTCATCCGGGCCTGGCCGAGTTGCTGGCGCAGTTTGCGCGCGAACATGCATTGGCGAAGGTGTAGCCATGGAAATCAAAGATTTTGTTTCGCTTCGGGATTTGTCTCCGTCCGAGATGGAATATCTGCTCTTCTCCGGGCGCCAGATTAAGGCCCATCCTTCCGCGTACCGCGACGTCCTTCAAGGAAAAACGCTTGCCCTGATTTTCGAGAAGCCTTCCCTCCGCACTCGCGTCAGCTTCGACGTGGGTATTCACCAACTTGGCGGCTTCTGCCTTTATCTCTCGCCTGCGGAAATTAACCTTGGGAAGCGCGAGTCCATTCACGATGTGGCCAAGAACCTGGAGCGCCTGGTGCAGGGCATCGTGATCCGCACTTTTGCCCATCAGATTGTCGAGGACATGGCAGGCTATTGCGACATTCCCGTGATCAACGGGCTGACGGACTTCAGTCATCCCTGCCAGGCTATGGCCGATTACCTCACCATCTGGGAAGTAAAAGGTGGCGTGAAGGGTTTGAAGCTGGCTTTTGTGGGCGACGGCAACAACGTCGCCCATTCCCTGATGTTTGGCGGTGCGCAGCTCGGCGCAAATGTCTGGATCGCCGCACCTCCGAATTACGAACCACATGGCGACGCTGTGGCCTGGGCGCTTCACCGCGCGTCGCAAACCGATGCCACTGTGACCATCACAAACGACCCCAGCAGAGCGATCGGGGGGGCGGATGTCGTCTACACCGATGTCTGGACCAGCATGGGCCAGGAATCGGAGGCGCGTGAACGTCGACAAGCATTCCGTCCGTATCAAGTGAACGCAGAACTGTTTTCTCTGGCCAAGCCGGACGCCATCTTCATGCATTGCCTGCCCGCGCATCGCGGAGAAGAAGTGACGGCTGACGTGATTGATTCGGCCCGCTCTGTCGTGTTTCAGCAAGCCGAAAACCGTCTGCACGTGCAAAAAGCCATCCTGATCGAGTTAATGAAGCACGTGCCGCTTGAGGCTATGCGGCCCGCGCAACCGGCGGAGCTTGTGGGCGTGTAGTCCTCGGGTGCCATCATGAAACGCATGGTCCTGGCAATCGGTGGCAATTCGCTGATTCATTCCGGCGAAAAAGGCACCATCCGCGAGCAGCTCTCTAACGCGCGTCGTGTCGCCGCCGAGGTTGTGCACTTAATCCGCCAGGGTTACCGCATTATTCTCACTCACGGAAACGGTCCTCAAGTTGGGGCAGAGCTCCTTCTGTCGGAACGGGCAATGGGCGTAGTGCCTGGCCATCCCCTCGACGTTTGTGACGCTTCCACGCAGGGCGAGATGGGTTATCTGCTTCAGCAGGCTCTGCACACCGAGCTGAAGCGAGCTGGCTTCCATGTGCCTGTGGTAACTGTGGTTACGCAATGCCTTGTTTCTCTCGACGACCCCGCCATGCGCAATCCCAGCAAACCCATCGGTCGCTTTTACACGCAGGCGGAAGCGCAGGAACGCAGATGCCAGTACGGCTGGACCATCGTGATGGACGCAAACCGCGGCTATCGCCGCGTCGTGCCCTCGCCTCATCCGCTGGAAATCCTCGAGCTGGAGGCAATTCAGCAGCTCGTTAAGTCTGGTGTTCTGGTAATTGCCTGCGGCGGCGGCGGCATCCCGGTCGCGTGGGTCAATGGCGATCTCGTTGGCGTGGAAGCGGTGATTGACAAGGATCTTGCTTCGAGTCTCCTGGCCTCGAAGCTGGGAGTGGAGTCGTTTGTCATCGGGACGGACACGGACTACGTCTACCTCGATTACAAAAAGCCTTCGCAGCAGGCGCTCCAGCGAATTGCTGCCGCCGAACTCGAGCGGCATGCCCATGCCGGTCAATTCCCGCCCGGGAGCATGGGGCCGAAAGTTGAGTCGGTACTCCAGTTTTTGCGTGCCGGAGGGACGGAAGCGATCATCGCGTCCGTCGACGAACTTTCCGCAGCGGTTGCAGGCGCTGCTGGCACGCATATCTTCCCGTGCGGCGATTCCGCGTCGCGCAGCACGGCCGGTGAATTCGAATTTGCTGCACAACGGCGGTGAAGTCCGATCGATAGCGAGGACAAAGAAAGGCAGCGTGCACTATGCAAACCGAAATCCTCAGCGAAGAAAAATTGCACAGCCAGAATCTCATTGATCTAGAGAACCAATTCGGCGCCTGCAACTATCATCCGCTGGACGTGGTCATCGCCCACGCTGCGGGAGTGTGGGTTTACGACTGCGAGGGCAAGCGCTACTTGGATTGCCTTGCGGCCTATTCCGCTCTGAACCAGGGCCATTGCCATCCAAAGATTCTTCACGCGCTGGTCGAGCAAGCTGGCAAAGTCACGCTTACTTCGCGCGCCTTTCGAAACGATCAGCTTCCGTTGCTCTATCAGGACCTGCACGAACTTACCGGTTTCGACATGGTCCTCCCGATGAACACCGGAGCAGAGGCCGTCGAGACCGCGATCAAAACCGCGCGCAAATGGGGCTATAAAGTGAAAGGAATTCCGGAGGACCGTGCGGAAATTATTGTCTGTGCAAACAATTTTCACGGCCGCACCGTAACCATCGTCAGTTTTTCCACCGAGGCGCAGTATCGCGATGGCTTCGGTCCCTTCACACCGGGGTTCAAGGTCATTCCGTTTGGCGATGCGCGAGCTCTGAGCGAAGCGATTACTCCGAATACCTGCGCGTTTCTCGTGGAGCCGATTCAAGGCGAAGCGGGAATCTGCATCCCGCCTCCCGGATTCTTGTGGGAGGCATCCGCGATTTGCCGGCGGCATCAGGTGCTCCTCATGGCTGACGAAATTCAATCGGGGCTGGGCCGCACCGGCAAGCTTTTTGCCTTCATGCACGAAGGAATTCGGCCCGACATCCTGATTGTTGGCAAGGCGCTGGGCGGTGGCTTCTATCCTGTCTCTGCCGTGTTGGCTTCGAAAGGAATTCTCGAAGTGTTCAAGCCCGGCGATCATGGCAGCACTTTTGGCGGCAATCCTTTGGCTTGTGCCGTCGCCCGCGCGGCCCTGCGCGTCATCGTCGAGGAAAAATTGGCGGAGCGCTCCGCGGAACTTGGCGCTTATTTCCTGGGCTTGCTTCGCACCCTACGCAGCCCGCACTTGAAAGAAGTGCGGGGCAAGGGTTTGTGGATCGGCATCGAACTGCGCGTCCCGGCGCGGCCGTACTGCGAAGCGCTCATGCAGGAAGGCATTCTCTGCAAAGAGACGCATGAAACGGTGATTCGCATTGCGCCGCCGCTGATCATTCAGCGCGAGGAAATTGACTGGGCCTTCGAGCGCATCAAAAAAGTTCTCGAGGCGCAGTAGCAACATTGTTTTAAGCGGCAAATCCGCGCTCGCAAATCTTTTTCCACCCACTTGAGATATTCGCCGAAAAGAGCCAACAATCAGCAATCTGTCATCCCGAGCCTGCCTGTGCCTGCCTGCCGCAGGCAGGTCAAGCAGGCGAAGCGAGGGGATCATGGCTTGTTTGCAGCCTCACTGGGCACGATGAGAGCCCTGCTCGGTTCACGCTCGAACCGCGCCGTTGAAAGAATCTCCGCCATGGAAAGGGCGTTTCACGTGTACATCCTGGCTGGGAAATCGGGCATCCTTTACGTTGGTGTGACCGGCCATCTTTCCAAACGCGTTTAACAACACAAAGAGAAGCTCATCAGCGGGTTCGCGCTACGGTATAACCTGGACCGGCTGGTGTGGTTCGAGAGGCATGCGACGGCGCGGGCGGCGATTGCGCGAGAAAACGAAATCGAGAAGTGGTGCCGTGCAAAGAAAATTGCGCTGATCAAAGCGATGGACCCTTAATGGCGCGATTTTGCCACGCGCGTGTCTTCGTGGCGCCAGCAATAGACTTGGCACCGTAGTAGACTAAGCCAATGATCCGTCAGATCGCGCCTCTGTTCTTCACCATGGACATTCGCGGCACTCTTGCCTATTACAAAGATAAGCTTGGCTTCCAGTGTTTGGGCACCTGGCAGGACCCGCCCGTTTACGCCATCGTTGCGCGCGATCAGCATGCGATTCACTTCCGCTGCGCGGAACCTCCCACAGCCAACCCCGACAAATATGCGGACGAACTGCTCGACGCGTACCTATTCGTCGAGGATGCGGACGCGCTTTACGCCGAGTATGCGGCCAAAGGAGTGGAATTCACGCGCGGACTTGCCAACATGCCGTGGCACTCGCGCGAGTTTGTGGTGAAGGATTGC
>JAWOLO010000332.1:0-5662 GCA_033853375.1 Terriglobia bacterium | reverse complement strand
CAGACGATTTTGAACCTGTACGCTTGGAGCGCAGGCCCAATCCCTATGCCGATGCGCCCTCACTTTACGATCTGTACGTTCAGGCAGCCTCGCCCAATCGTAAGATGGAGCGATTTGGTTTGGAGATATTCCGCAACGGCTCGGCCAATCCGGACATTCTCCCGATGGACCTCCCCGTAGGTCCGGACTATGTCGTCGGACCAGGAGACAGTCTTTCCATTAATTTGTGGGGTGGCATGTCGCAGCGCCTCCTTCGCACCGTGGACCGTGAAGGTCGCCTGCTTCTTCCCGAAGCCGGCCCGCTGCTGGTTTCCGGACAAACACTGGGCGATCTACAGAGAGAAGTGCAGAGCGTTTTGCGCACGCAGTT
The DNA here is from genome assembly GCA_033853375.1 of Terriglobia bacterium. Classification (GTDB taxonomy): domain Bacteria; phylum Acidobacteriota; class Terriglobia; order Acidiferrales; family UBA7541; genus Acidiferrum. The sequence goes on along the minus strand of JAWOLO010000332.1, from coordinate 5,292 downwards.
TCGTGATGTGTCGGCGGATGTATCCCTCTTGCGCCTGCGCACCGTGCGTGTGTACGTGGTGGGCGATGTCGCTGAACCGGGCGCTTACGACATCAGTTCGCTATCCACGCCTTTGAACGCTCTGTTTGCCGCGGGCGGGGTTACGCCGCAGGGCTCGCTGCGCCGCATTCAGCACTACCGCGGCAAACAGCTTATTGAGGAAGTGGATGCTTACGACCTGCTTCTGCGCGGCATTCGTGGCGACCTGAAGCGCCTGGAAAACGGAGACTCTCTACTCGTGCCTCCACTCGGGCCCGTCGTTACCGTGGACGGCATGGTAAGGCGAGCAGCGCTCTACGAACTACGTGGCGAAAAAAACTTGGAAGACGTCTTGGATCTCGCGGGAGGAATTCTTCCTGCCGCGGCCTTGCGGCACATCCAAGTGCAACGGCTCGTGGCCCATGAGAAGCGCACCATGCTGAGCTTGGAAATCGCTGAAACGAGCGATGCCGAAGCGTTACACAAGGAGCTACAAAAGTTTGGCATCCAGGATGGTGATGAGATTCACATCTTCCCTATCGCGCCTTACAACGAAGGCGCGGTTTATTTGCAGGGCCATGTGCTGCGGCCAGGGCGCTACTCTTATCACGAAGGCATAAGACTGACCGACGTCATCTCGTCTTATAAAGACTTGTTGCCGGAACCCGCGGCACACTATGCCGAGATCATTCGCATCACCGCGCCGGATTACCGCCCGGTCGTCCACGGATTCGATTTGGCCTCGGCGCTCGCAAATCCGGAAAACGCTCCGAAGCTCGAGCCACTTGATACTGTTCGGATTTTTGGCCGCTACGATCTCGAACCCGTACCGGAAGTGCTGGTCACAGGAGAAGTCAATGCGCCGGGGAACTACCGGACCAGCGGCCGGCAACATTTTCGCGATGCTGTTTACCAGGCAGGGGGGCTGACGCCGGAAGCTTGGCTGGATACTGCGCAACTTTTCCGTGCTATGCCCGATGGCTCGCATAAGGTTTTCAATATTTCTCTGCGAGACGCCCTTGCGGGAGACGCGCTCAACAATATTCTAATCGAGCCGCGCGACCACATCGTGATTCACTGCCAACCCGAGAGTGTAAGCCCTCCCACCGTCTATGTGCGCGGAGATGTAGTGCGGCCAGGCCGTTACCCGCTCGTTGGAAACATGCACGTTTCCGATCTTCTTCGATCCGCGGGCGGACTCTTGCGCAGCGCCAATGGCGAAGGTGGCGATCTCACGCATTACGCTGTGGACAGGTCCGCGCCAGAACACAGACAAGTCTCGGGAGAAGAGAAAGTCAACCTCACCGCAGCGCTTCAAGGCGAAGCAAGTGACGATCCTGCGTTGCACGATGGCGATGTACTGACCGTTCCGCAACTCGGCACGTGGAAAGATGTCGGAGCTACGGTGACCATTCGCGGCGAGGTCGGCAAGCCCGGCGTGTACGGGATCCAGCCCGGCGAACGCCTTAGTTCCCTGCTCCGCCGCGCCGGCGGGCTATTACCCACCGCTTACCCGTCAGCTGCTGTCTTTACCCGCAACAGCGTCTACGAATTACAGCAAAAAAGCCGGCAGGAACTCATCCAGCGCATCGAGCAGGAATCCACTGTGGTGAAGACCTCAATAAATACCACAGGTACCGAGGAAGCCGCGCTCCAGCAAGCGGCCATGCAGCAGCGCCAGCGCGTACTGGAGGCTCTGCGCAATGCGCCAATTTCGGGACGGCTAGTGATCCATCTGCGGCCAGGACAAAGGGGTTTCGAAGGCTCTTCGGAAGACATCGAGTTGCGCGCAGGCGATTCGCTCGAAATTCCGAAGCAACCTGGATTCGTGCTCGTCATTGGGCAAGTTTACAACTCGAATGCCATTACTTACACCCCGGGAAAGAATGCGGCTTGGTATCTCTCGCGAGCAGGAGGCGCAACGGGGCTCGCGAACAAAGCAGCCATCTTCATTATTCATGCGAATGGCTCTGTGAGCAGCGGAAGCAGCCACATGTGGTCCGGCGGCGTGCTTTCGACCGCGCTCGGTCCGGGTGACACCGTGGTCGTGCCAGAAAGAGTAACCGTCGGCGGCAATGCCTGGAAAAACCTGGTGGCCATTGCGCAAATTGCGCAAGCTGGGGCACTGGCAGCAGCCGTGGCGATTCCTTGAATGTCTCAGTCAAATCGCATTGACGCGCGTTTGATGACGGAGAGGGTCCTTGAATTTATCCTCTAGTGCTCCAGTTCGCCAACTTGCACCTGACGGGCTGGCAGGCGCCCGGGTTGCTGCGCAGGGGCTTCCCAAAACGACGGAAGATTCGCTTGCCCGCATGCGAACGCTCTGGGGGCAGCGCCGCCTCTTAGCGCGCATCGCGTTCTACTCCCTGTTTGCGAGCACTCTGGCCGCTTTTCTTCTCCCCAAGCAATTCGAATCGACCGCGCGGCTTATGCCGCCGGAGCAACAGAGCGGTACGGCCATGGCCACGATGGCTGCTCTGGCAAGCAAGCTGGGAAGCCTCGGGGCTGTCGGCAGCGGATTGATGGGACTGAAGTCCCCCGGTGAACTCTTCGTTGGCGTTCTTCAAAGCCGGACCGTGCAGGATGATCTGATCGCGCGATTCGAACTGCGGAAGATTTACGGCGTTCGCTATTGGGAGGACGCACGGAAGAATCTGGCGCGGCACACGGATGTCTCCGAAGACCGCAAAAGTGGAATCATCACCATCAGGGTCACCGACAAAAACCCTCACCGAGCGGCATCGATGTGCGAAGAATATGTGGCTGAGTTAAATCAATTAATCAACCAGCTGACGACTTCTTCCGCGCATCGCGAACGGATTTTTCTGGAAGACCGCCTCGTCGAAGTGAAACACGAACTGGGAAACGCCGAAGACGACTTCAGCCAGTTTGCCAGTAAAAACGCGGCCATCAATATTCCGGAACAAAGCAAAGCCATGATGCAGGCAGCGGCCACGCTGCAAGGCCAGCTCATCGCGGCGCAATCCGAACTCGAGGGACTGCGCCAGATTTACACGAACAACAACGTGCGCGTTCGCGCCATGGAAGCGCGCGTGTCCGAACTGCGCCGCCAACTGAACAAATTGGGAGGCCAGCCGGGCAATGAGGAATCGTCCGGCAACGACTCGTTCTACCCCTCCATTCGAAAATTGCCTCTGCTCGGCGTGGCCTACGCCGATTTGTACCGCCAAACGAAAATTGAAGAAGCCGTGTTCGAAACACTGACCCAGGAATACGAACTCGCCAAGGTGGAAGAGGCCAAGGAAATCCCTGTCGTGAAAGTTTTGGATCCAGCCAATATACCGGAGAAGAAGTCCTTCCCGCCACGCCTCTTAATCATGGTTTTAGGAATGTTGTTCGGCCTTTCCGCAGGAATGACCTGGGTGCTGGGAAAAACAATGTGGGAAGAAACCGATCCTGGCGACCCGCGAAAAGTGTTCGCGCAAGAGATTTTTTCAACGGTTTCCGCGAGCTTGCCGAAGTTTTCGCAGAACGGTTCGCATGCACGTGGGAGTCTTGCCAAGTTTTGGAGTCGGCAGAGCCAGAAAGAAAAGGAATCTGCTGCTGTTGCAATGAGCAGCGATATTGCGGGCAAGAGTAGACCGTAAAGTCCTTGTACGTCATTGCTTATAAAGGAGTTAGGTCACACGTACTCCCGTGAGTGGCGGGGCGAAGCTGTAACTAGCCCCTGGACCAGGCCAGGAAGAGGATAAGGAAGAGGATAAGGAAGAGAGATGGTAGCAAGCGCATTAGGCGTAGCCGGGAATCTGAACACGACCTCGGAGTGGCCGGAATTCCCCGCCGAACTTTGCGAGCCTCGCTGGTACGCCGCCTGCACTACCGCCAACCATGAGAAGCGCGTCGCGGAGCAGCTTTATTTACGTGAGGTAGAGCATTTCCTGCCGCTGTATGCATCAGTGAGGAGATGGAAAGACCGCAACGTGGAGCTGAAGCTACCGTTGTTCCCGGGGTACGTGTTCGTGCGTATGGCTCTGCGCGAGCGCCTGCGTGTCTTACAGGTCCCCGGCGTGGCCAGGCTTGTGGGGTTTGGCGGGTGGCCTACGGCGTTGCCCTCAGGAGAGATTAACGCGCTGCGCGCAAGCTTGCAGGACGGCGTGAGGGCCGAGCCGCATCCTTTCTTGACGGCGGGACGGAAAGTGCGCGTGAAGAACGGCCCGCTGGCCGGGTTGCGAGGCATTCTGGCACGCCGGAAGAACCGAGTACGATTCGTAGTGTCGCTGGACTTGATCCAGCGGGCAATGGCCGTGGAGCTGGACGAGGCCGACCTGGAGCCGGCGTGAAAGCATAAAGTTTCGAAGACGGGTGGCCCCTACTTTTCTTCTGAGTGCGGATTCTAAAGCACTTAGACGGAAACATAATTCGAGCGCTCGATCTTCCTGACTTCCGTCCCTTCCAAAGAATCGCAAAAAACAGCACAGGTTAGCTAATTCCTTACGTCATGCTTAATAAGCAAAGAGGCAAGGCATTGCCAAGGGGAACCCAGGTTCAGGGGAAGGAAGGAAGCGGGCGGGGGCTACGCTTTTCTGCGCTGGCGCGCGATGTGGGCACCATGGGCAGTGGAACACTGCTCAATATCGTGTTTTCCACCGCCCTGGTGTTCCTGGTTCCGCGCATGGTGAACGTTGAGGACTACGGCTATTGGCAGCTGTTCACGCTGTATGCAAGCTATGTTGGGTTTTTGCATTTGGGGTTCGCGGACGGAGCTTTGCTGCGCTGGGCAGGAAAGCCGCTTGATGAATTTCATCACGAAATCGCACCCGCGATGCGGTTCCTGGCAGGACAACACCTTTTGGTAATCGTCCCGGCATGCCTTCTTGCCGCACTCATGTTACCGGGAAAGCCGCGCTTCGTCGGGATCTCCGTCCTGGTTCTTGCCCTGCTGATGAATTCCGTAACGCTGCTGCTGTTCAGCCTGCAGGCAGCGAAAGTCTTCGGGCCGGTAGCGGTGGCCACGTCAGCGTCCGCGGGAGGGTTCCTCCTCATGGTGTTCCTCTGGGAACTCTGGCGGGTGCCGAATTTCCGCGAGTTGATCGTTTTGTATTTCCTTTCTTGGACGGGCGTGCTGGTTTACTTGTGGGCACGCGTGAAGCCACGGCGACAGTCTGCGGATTCCGGCTGGCAGCTCGGGCGAGACTACATATCGCTGGGCTGGCCCATTTTGCTGGCAAATACAGGATATAGCCTGGTGAGCGCCGCGGACCGGTTTGCGGTGAGCGCTGCTCTGCCGATTTATGACTTCGCCCAGTACAGCCT
>JAWOLO010000331.1:0-3842 GCA_033853375.1 Terriglobia bacterium | reverse complement strand
AGAGAAGAAGAGATTGCTTCCGACCGGAACCGGTATGGCGACGGCACCAGACATGTCCGCGTTTTTCACAGAACTTGTGACGAAATACATGGAGAGAGAATATTGCGCGAGTTTGGTGCTGGGATTGGTTGGCGCCGCTTTGAACGCCGTTTGGCCCAAGTAGAACGGCTGGCCAACAGGGCCAAGGTCAGTTGCACTCCCTGGCTGGGAAACAAGGTCCAGCAAGCGCCCGTGTACGCCATCGAATGAAATATTCAGCCAACCTTCGGTCGCCCGATTATCCCTATTTACCGTGACAAACTTCAGTGGAACGCTTTGCGGAGTATCTGCCGTACTGATCTGCAGAAATTCTGGAAAGCAAGCCGTCAATCCCTGGAGATTAACCGACTGAGGTTCCTCACACAGGGAGACCGGCTCGGCAAAATTGTCCTGCGAATCTAACGGGAAAAAGTTGCTGGAGTTCGTTCCGGAAATGTAAAACGCGGATTGCAAGAAATTGCTGGCTTGATAAAAGGTGTCCCTCGCAGGATTCCGGGCGTAATCACCCCAGGCAACCGGTGTCGGTACGAGCGCCCGGCCAACGAGGTCGAGATTGGCTCGCAGCATAAGATCCGGAACGGTGGCCACAAGAGGCGCTGCGGTGCCATTCGTCGCGGCATTCGCGGGCGCAGTAACCTGGTTTCCAAAGAATTGCCCTAAGGAAATCGCGCTATTCGAAATGGTAAGGAATCCCGTCCGCAAGCCCACGGTGTAGCCGAAAGGTTGTAGGGTTTGAAAGGAAAACGGGGCTGTTAGTGTGAGCTGAGCAGCAAGACCCTGCGCGTCTACTTGTGCGGAGGGGTAGGAATAGGACCCTCGGACATAGCCGGAATTGGAAATGATGGCGCCGCTAACGTTCGAGATAGTGAGGCCCGCGCCCAAGAGGACGCCCTCCCACGAAGGAGTAGCTGCCGGGCTGCCGGCTGGCGCCGTCGGGTAGGCCCAAGTCGGATCAAAATCCGCCACAACTCCCACACCCTGAATCTGTATCTCGGTGTTCCCTACTTCCCAAGGACCGTATGCGAGGTTGGGCAGACTGCTCCGAAAACTGCATTGCTTTGTGATGCTTACATCACTTAGCGCAATCTGCCCGGGATGCCCGGTTCCGGGGTCGACGACGCTGGTGGGCATTTGGAGGGGGCCGCTCGCGGTGGCCCCTTGCGGCGTGATCGTAAGCGAACTCAAGTCGAAAGTAAATCCTTGGATATGGAGCACAGACGAGGGATTTGCGTTCGCAACCGGGTAAGTCGCCGTCCCAGCAACAACCTGACCGACCAAGCCATTCGCTGGCAGATCTATGGTCAGGTTGGAAAGCTGGACTTCGACGCCACCGATAGGGTGTATCGGCCAGTAGACCAGTTCCCCGACAGCCTGTCTGATTTCTTCGGCATTCTGGAGATCGTTCGGGAGCCTGAGCACCATGCGGGAGCCCAGCGTGGCTTGAGCATCGAGTTTCTTGGCGTCGGCGGCGGTAATTTCCTCAGCCGGATTCCTGACAAACTGCACGATGTTGAATGTTCGTTCGACCAGCGTCTTCCCTGGGAACGGCAGCACAATCACGGGCTGACAGTCGAAGGAGACCCGCGCCAGCCCGTTCGCATTGACAACCCTGCGGTTTCGGAGTTCCAGCGTGTATGACTGCCATGACTGGACATAGAGCGTGAATCCGCCCATTTCCAGCGCGAAAGGGAGCACCGACTTAATGATTGGCGGCGCGACTTGATCCGACGAACCATTTCCATTCGCATTCTCCGCCGCGCCCGCCACAGGGCATTGGAATCCAAATGCGATTGTGCATAACAAAGATAACGCAAATGCCGAGCTCCGGCATTGCGCCAGCAACATCGCGACAATCTGTGGTCGGTTGAGACGCATACTGCCACCACCCTCAAAGCCGGCAGCTGCGCGCCCTGTGCGGTGCGCAATCTTCCGTCTCGAGGAAGGGTTCACCTGCCCAACAATCTGGAGGGTAGTGCACTTCATTGGAAAAGCGTTTCAAGTGTGACATCCGGATAACAGGCATGCACAGGCAAAAGAGGTTCCCAGGCGACTAGCGGGCTCAGCCAGACTGCGGGCACGTGCTCTCGACTTTGGCTAATGATTGGGCCACGGCCCATGAAGGCCTCAACGAGTCCGTTGCCCCAGAGTCTTGACGTTGACCGCGACCTGAGAGAGCAGGCGCGAAGCTGGGCCCAGTTTCTCCGTTTGAGGCTAACGAGCACCAGAAGCTCGTCAGACTCAAGGACCATGAGCCAAGAGCTCTGAGAGGTTCGCAACTCACGGCGCGTGTCGAGGCGGCTCCGGGTTAAGCCAACCACGCTCGCCTAGATACGCCCAGAAGTCGTTGTAACCAATGCCGAGCTCACGCAGTTTCTCTGCTACAAAGCCACCAACTGATTTTCCATCCGGCATATTAACGCTGTGGAAGCCTTCCAGGCTGAACTTATCTTGATCTGTACTTCCAGAATTGCTTTCAATATCGCAGCCGCCTTCGCCGGGTGAATACTGCCAGGCGGGTCCAAATTCTCAAGGCTCGTGATCACGGCCGCATGCAAATTGGACCGATCAACTCCCTTCAGAACAGGGCAAATCTGCCGATAGATTCCAACGAGATCCCCCTCGCGGGATGCGATCTTCTCAATTGACTGAGCTTTAGGTTCCGCCATCTTGTTAACCTCCTTCTGGTCGCACTGAGCGACCAACGAAATGTGGTGAGGCCCTACACTTCCTTTGAACGGCATGTCGGATGATTACGAGAACGCCCATAAGCTCTAGACTCTAGAAGAACTTCGTGAAGTTATAGCCGAAGTGTGATCCGTGTCCCGCGCCCCAAGCAAGATAGATTTGCGCGACGACGGTTTTTTGCAGGCGTAACGTCGCTCCTACGCCTCCGTCCTGACGAGCGTGCGCAAAGGACAATGCATCTATAGAGCTCCCGACGTTACCAACGTCATAAAACAGCATTGCGCCAATCGGGTCGAATACGGGAATCCTGTAGTCGACACTAACCATCGCGGCATCTTTGTCACGAAACCGGTAATCGTTGAAACCCCGCAATGTTAACCTCGATTCGATGTCTGACCCGCCGAGTGTTGGTTGAAGGTAGAACGGAACTACTCCCGAACTGGAGTCCGAGAGAACAAAGTAGGGCCGAAAAAGAAACTCACCAAAATCGCATTCGTCGTCCTGCTTCAGCCCGGCCGTGCGGCTGTTGCAGAAATGCTTGAGCACTTTCAACCCTGTGGTCATGGAATCCGGCGGCACGAACCTCCGGATCACGGAGTGCAGTTTCAGCACTTCTTCCCCGTCAATGACTGTTTGCCGAAACGAATAATGCCCAGTGTCCTCGTCGATAAACCAGTGCTGCCGGACGCCATTATCAAAGACCCACACGAATTTGTGCTTCATCAGTGGAGGTGGAGTGGCCCCAGGGGGAGTGACCGCGGGGTCGGTCGTTACCGGCTCCGAAATGGCTTGGGCGTGCGTCCTGATGCCGGCGGCGTAATGCATGAAATCAGGCTGTGTTGAGAATCCGGGAGCAGTCGACTCGTTGATCGATCCGGCAGCGAGTGACGCGGCGCTGAAGTTGATGTAGGGCTTCCTGTTCTCGATTTCACCTTCGATGGCGAGCCAATCAAACAAAGGCATCCGCGCCAGAGCACCGCCATACGTTTCACTCTGCCAAAAGGAAAACTGTGCACTTGGCGAGGCATTGCCCAAACCGTAGAAATTCATGGTTTGCAGAGTTCGATGGGTGATCGAAAACTGGACTCCAAACATCTGCTTGCTGCAGAACACCCAGA
>JAWOLO010000330.1:0-2793 GCA_033853375.1 Terriglobia bacterium | reverse complement strand
ATTCTTAATCTCCGGTGCGACGGGTGCTACCGGTGGCGCGACGGCTGAGCAACTGCTCGAGAAAAAACGACGCGTGCGTGTACTGGCGCACCGGCAGGACGAGCGATCGGAACGCCTCAAACGGATGGGTACCGAGGTGGTATTCGGCGACTTTATGGACTTTGAATCGATTCGCGCAGCACTGAAAGGCACGCAGCGGGCGTACTTCTGCTATCCCATCCGTCCAGGCATCGTCCAGGCAGCAACCCACTTTGCGCAGGCGGCCAAGGAATCCGGTGTGGAGTTCATTGTGAACATGTCGCAGAAGTCCGCGCGCGAAAATGCGAAGAGCAACGCAGCGCAACAGCACTGGCTTTCCGAGCGCGTCTTCGATTGGTCGGGTGTTCCCACCGGTCATATCCGACCCACCTATTTCATGGAGTGGTTGCTCTATCTCGCTCCCATGATCCGCCAGGGGAAAATGATGGCTCTCTTTGGGACGACGGGGCGGCACGCACCCGTAGCAGCCGAAGACCAAGCACGGGTTATCGTTGCCATGCTCGAAAATCCGGAATCTCACCAAGGCAAAACGTATCCTTTGTTCGGAGCGGTCGAGTTAAGGCACCCTGAGATCGCGGCGAAAGTTGGTCGTGTTCTCGGTCGAGAAATCCAATACCAGCAAGTCAGTGTCGAAGAACTCAAAAGGATCTTTGCTGTTCGTCCGAAAGGCCCTGCCCAAAACACTGCCGCCGCTGGCTATGCTGAAGCCGACCAAGGCGGGGGCGCGGGGAACTCGTATCTCTTGTCCCATCTCCACGAGGTCGCCATCGACCATCACAATGGCATCTTCGCGGGAATGAACGACGTTATCTTGAAAGTTGGCGGGCGCGCGCCGATGACTGTCGAAGAGTTCGTAGATAAGAATCGCGACGCATTCGTCTAGGTTCTAAGACTACCTGACGACTCGTCCAAACCCCGGGCACTGCGGGTTCAGGGCGAGGACTATGACGCATTGATGATGGTTAGGAAATTTCGATAACAGCGCGCGACAACATCACGGGGCACTATAGCGGTGACGGAGAGATCGCTCGCCGCATCGATGAGCAACTGCGTCTGTCGGGTGTCGCGGCCAGTCATAACCTGTCGCCGAACGACGTAGCGGCTGTCGATCAGTTCCATGTAGGAGGTCTTGAGGCAACGCAGGAGCTGGCACGATTGTTTTCGCCGTCACACGGCTCTCACGTTCTGGATATTGGTTCCGGGTTGGGCGGCCCTTCGCGTTACCTGGCGGCCAATTACGGCTGCCGCGTAATCGGACTCGACATCACCGAAGAATATTCCCGCATCGCTTCGGTTCTCGCCGCACGCATGGGGCTCGAAGATCGAGTGGAATACCGTCACGGCGATGCCCGTGAGTTGCTCTTTCCCGGTGGAACATTCGATGGCGCGTGGACCCAGCACGTATCGATCAACATTGCCGAGAAAAGGCAGTTGTACGAGGGAATACGTCGGATTCTCAAGATCGGCGGGCGGTTTGCACTGCACGATGTCATCCAGCGCACGCCTGGACCCATTCTATTTCCGGTGCCTTGGGCACGTACCCAAGAGATCAGTCATCTTCATTCGATGGAAGCCATGCGGAAAACGATCCTGGATGCGGGATTTGTCCTCGTTGCGTGGAATGACGTCACAGAAGGTGCATTGCGGTTTCTCGATGCGATGGTAGCCCGCAGCAGGACCGCAGAGACGCCGCGTCTGGGACTGCATCTCGTGCTGGGGTCGGATTTTCCGGAGATGGTGAAGAATTTTCGGCGAAATCTCGAGGAAGAACGGTGTGGTGTCGTCCAAGCCGTATTCCAGCGCGTTTCGTAGGTGACTTGGTTTAGGCAAGATGAACTCGCAGAACAGGCGTGACAACGGATTTCAGATTCCGCTCACCGCCGGACATTCCAGAAATCCTCACAATTGAAAACTGGCGGGCGAGACGGGACTCGAATCCGCAACCACCTGCGTAACAGGCAGGCGTTCTGACCAACTGAACTACGTCCCCGCAAACCTGAACCAGCAGCAGCCAGCTTGTAAGCATTCCGATTGGTAATGGGAAGTCGGCTAGTGTTGAGCTATTCAAGGTCTTGAATCCACTTGGCTGGAAAACGCGCTTTCTGGAGAAGTGGTATGATCTGCAGCGTAGCGAGGAGGACTCTGGACCAACACTGAACTTGATTTGAGGTCTGGCTTCCTTTTTACTATTTTTACTAAAGGTGGGCGGAATAGGGCTTGCCTAGCGCTAAAAGGAGCTAACGGCGATTGAAAGTGCCCGGGCGCCAACCAGTTGGAAAGGCACGGTTTCCCTCGTTTTTGCAGCGTTTTTGGAGATTCTGTCGGACAATCCCGGTATCGCTACCAGATAGTTAAATAACTAGTTAATATATAATGAAATCCGCCACACTCTCAGATCGATCGCACTGCAAACCACTTCTCCGAATAGCCGACTTTTCGTCCAAAACGTCTCGGTGAACACATACGCGTTTTTGGTTCCCTATCTGTCCTGTCTCTTGACTGGGGCAGAGAATGCGCACATAGCCCGTTCACTTCGCCGCTCACACCGCCAAGGGGCGCCTAGGAGTGAAATCGGCCGGGCCTATGCATCTCGCGCTCGGCCTCCCCTTGCATCCCGCCCGGCGGCGTTATATACTGAACCACATGGTTCAGTGTCAGCCAGCCCAACTAGATGTCTCATTCGCCGCGCTCTCGGACGCCACGCGACGCGGCATTCTGGAGCAGCTCGGGCGTGCGGACGCTTCCATAACGGAC
>JAWOLO010000329.1:0-2679 GCA_033853375.1 Terriglobia bacterium | reverse complement strand
CATGCGTGGATGTGTGGCTGTCGCCGCAAACGATGGTCTGTCCCGGCTGCGTGATGCCCAGTTCCGGCCCGATAATGTGCACGATGCCTTGGTTGCGGCTGTTCATGTCGAAGAGCCGCACGCCGGACTCACGGCAATTTTTCTCCAGCGCTTCAAATTGCAGGCGGGCGTCGTTATCCAGGATGGGCAGAGTGCGGTCCGTGGTCGGGACGGAATGGTCCATCACCGCGAATGTCAGATCGGGCCTGCGCACCGTGCGCCGCTCGGCCCGAAGGCCCGCGAACGCCTGGGGCGAAGTGCCCTCATGGATCAAATGCCGGTCAATATAAATGATGGCGGGCTTCCCGGGCTCTTCCCATACGACGTGGTTTTCCCAGATTTTTTCGTAAAGTGTCTTGGGCGGCATGTTCGTATGTGATTTTAACATTGTCCTGCGGAGGCGCAAATCTTTGGCGAGACCAATGGATTGCGCTGTAGAATGGCCCTCCGAGCACAACTCCGAGCATAACGCCTATGACCGCCACCCCTTTTCGCAAGCCTGTGCAGGTTCCGCTCCGGACCAACGATAAGCAGAAAATCGCCGCGCATTATGATCTGGTCAGCCCTTACTATCTCTCGCGCTGGGGCGAACATATACATCACGGCTACTGGATTCGCGGCAGCGAATCTAAGGAGACCGCGCAACTGCAACTCACCGAGCACCTCGCGACATTGGCAAATATTCCCGAAGGCGCCACGGTGCTGGATTTAGGCTGCGGCTTCGGCGCCAGCAGCATTTACTTGGCCCGCAAGTACGGTGCCCGCCCCACCGGCATCACGATTTCTCCGGTACAGGTGGAAATGGCCCGGGAAGCGGCAGAAGCTGCGAAAGTGGACGCGGAATTTCTTCTCATGGATGCGGAAGCTCTCCATTTTCCGCAACCGTTCGACGTTCTCTGGTCCATCGAGTCCATCTCTCACTATCATGATCGCCGAAGTTTCTTCGCCAATGCCGCAAAATTCCTGAAACCAGGCGGAGTCTTCGCCCTCACGGATTGGTTCAAGAAACCAGGCCTTTCGCCGGCGCAAACCCACAAGTTCATTGAGCCGATCGAGCGGGGAATGCTAGTGGAACTGGAGACGATGGACGATTACCGTTCCTATCTCGTTGCCGGCGGCTTGGAAGTGATTGATCGGCAGGAATTGACGCGCCAATGCGCGAAGACCTGGGACCTCAGTTTGGAGATGATCCGGGACAGGTCTGTTTGGGTCCAAGCTGCAAAATATGGAAAAGACTTTTTGAATTACCTGAAGGCGTTCCGCGCTATGCGCCAAGGCTTCCGGTCTGGCAATTTTGTCTACGGCCTCTTCGTAGCCAGGAAACCAGCCCGCAGCAACTGAATGATCGCAGAGGATGCGGTCAAGTTCGCTACAAGCGGTGCCGGGAGACACTGCGGCTCGGGGACATTACTCCCGAATAGGCAAATTTCTCCCGGCAGAACGACAAACACCCTTGTTGGAGTGCATGCCGCGAGCTACTTCTCGGATTTGCGCCGCTCGCAGAGCGTCACGATCTTCGTCGGGTCGATCGCCTCGCTGTCCAACTGCATCTCGACGACTTTGCCGCTCTTGTCGATCAAAAAATTGACGCGCCGCGCGGCTTTGTACTGCGGATTATAGAGTCCGTATTCCTTGGTGACTTCGCCGCCCCAGTCGCTCAACAGCGGAAACGTGACCCCGATTTTTTCCGCCCAGGCGTTATTGCTGAACATGCTGTCCATGCTCACACCCAATACTTGGGTGTCTGCAGCTTCCAGCTTTTCCAGGTTCTGCTGGAAGTTCTGCATTTGTTTCGTTCAACCACCGGTGAAGGCGAAAATGTAAAATGCCAGCGCGACGTTTTTCTTTCCGCGAAAATCGTGCAATGACACCTGCTTTCCATGGGTGTCCCTCAGTGTGAAGTCCGGGGCCATGTCTCCGACCTTGACGGCTGGCTCGGGCATCGCCTCTTTCTTCTCTTGCCCCACAAGCCGGTTGACGGAAAGTGGCGTACTCAGAGCGAGCATCCCCAGGAACAGCAGGATGGTGAGTCCTCTTCGCATGCGAAATTCCTCCTCAAGTTTTCTGCCGCGTCAGCCGTCCCATGGAGCTGGCTGCAGGCGAGATAATACCAGAGGCCGCGCCTTTTCGCAGGTCAAGAATTGGCGTATTGTCGAAGCACTGGGAGGCAGCCATGGCGGTTCGGACTCTGCTACAACTCGGAAATCCCGTCTTGCGCGAAAGCTGCATGGAAGTCGCAGATGCATCGGCACCGGAAATTCGTCGACTCGTCGAAGATCTGGCAGACACCCTTGCCTACTGGCGCAAAACGACCGGCTACGGCCGCGGTATTGCCGCGCCGCAAATCGGAGTCGCACAGCGCGTCATCTTTCTGCGCCTGCCGGGCGAAGATCCCTGGCCCCTGGTGAATCCAAAAATCATCGAGCGCAGTGCCGAACGCATCGTTGTATGGGACGCCTGCCTTAGCTTCTTATCCATCTTCATGCAGGTCGAGCGCCACCGCGACATCACCGTGCGCTATCAGGATTTGCAAGGCGCAACGCACGAAATTCAGGCCGGCGAAGCGCGGAATCTTTCCGAACTGTTGCAGCATGAGATCGACCATCTGGATGGTGTTCTCTGCGTTGACCGCGTCACGGA
>JAWOLO010000328.1:0-2587 GCA_033853375.1 Terriglobia bacterium | reverse complement strand
CTCAAGGGCGTGAACGTTCAACGCTGGACGGAGCGAGCTGGCGCTTCAGCCGCAATGATTCGAGCTCACGTAAGGAAAAACGCATGACTCTCAAGACGAACGCAAGAATTGCAGGTTTCACATTTCTTTTCTATATCGTTGTCGGCATAACAAGTATGGTCCTCTTCCGGCGGGCAACCGGCGGAGAGGAGATAGCGGCGAGGCTCGCGAGCATCGCCCAGCACGCCACAGACGTGCGGCTCACCGTGTTGCTTGGGCTGTTTGAGGCCTTCTCCGCTCTCGTGCTTGCCGTCACGCTGTACGCCATCACGCGCGAGCAGGACGCAGATCTCGCGATGCTCGCCCTGATCTGCCGCGTTTGTGAGGGGTTGATCGGGAGTCTCTCCGTACTTGGCACTCTGTCACTGTTCTGGCTGGCGACGTCCACCGGAGCGGCTGCAGCGGACACTGCTGTGGCGCACACGCTCGGTGCCTACCTTCTGAGAGGGGACATGGCTTTTACCGCAACGTTTTTCGCCGTGGGCAGCACGCTCTTTTCCTACCTCTTTCTGCGTGGGCGAATGATCCCGGTGCCGCTGGCTTGGCTGGGCGTCGTGGGCTCCGCTCTGCTCGTAGTGGGGCTTCCGCTGCAGCTTGCCGGATTCTTCCGTGGCTTGGGGGCGCAGCTCATGTGGGTACCGGTGGCCGTGTTCGAATTGACGCTCGGGCCTTGGCTGCTCATCAAAGGCGCCGCCACAACCAACCCACATCCGGCGCAGGGGACTCCGCGTGGACGATAGCCCAATATTGGTGAAGGTAACAAGCAGCATCGCCGCGATCATCGCGGACGCGAAGGCTTGCAAAACAGTTGTTTGTCGGCCGGGGCCTGTATGTCGGCGCGTGGGCCGCAGTGATTGCAGCTGCTCTCACCCAGGGCCTTTAAGCCCAGGACCTTGCCGATGGTTTCGCCCGCGCACCGCGAGAGCCTGAGGAAGTTACGACGGATCCTATTCGTTTAGCGGATTCGAATCTCTGCAATATTTGCCGCCCCCATTCGTCTACAGAAGTGGATGAATGAGGCGTCGAGCATCACCTGGATGACCGTGCAAGATCGCCAAATCTCCGACATCATCGCGGAACAACGGTCCCGTCTGCGTAACTTCATCCGCAGGCGCGTGCCCGACCCCGGTGACGCGGAGGACATTCTGCAGGATGTCTTCTACAAGCTCGTGGAAGCGAACCGCCTGCTGATGCCCATCGACCACGTGACCGGCTGGCTGTTTCGCGTGGCGCGCAATCGCATCACCGACCTTTTCCGCAAGAAGAAACCGGAGACCTTCAGTGATGCTGTAGTCGAGGACGAAAACGGTGAGCTGCTCCAGATCGAAGACCTGCTTCCGTCGCCGGAGGCCGGTCCGGAAGCGCTCTACGTTCACAGCGTCCTTCTGGACGAGCTGGAACTTGCGCTCGACGAGCTGCCCGATGAACAGCGCGAAGTATTCGTCGCTCACGAATTCGAGGGACGCAGCTTCAGGGACATGTCAGCCGAAACTGGCCTGAGCATAAATACGCTGCTTTCGCGCAAACGCTATGCCGTGCTCCATCTGCGCGAACGGCTGAGAAGCTTCTACGAAGAATTTGCGAGAGGGAGGGACGGAACGTGAGAAAACGATGGATTTGGATAGCTCCGCTGGCGATTGCGGCCTTGGTGCTATTTGTCTACCTCGGCGGCGAAGTCGTGATGCTCCTGTGGAATTGGCTGCTGCCGCCGCTCTTCGGCTGGCGCCAAATTACGTTCTGGCAAGCGCTGGCTCTCCTGGCCCTCTGCCGGATTCTGTTCGGTGGCTGGGGCGGCTCGGGCGGCGGAAAAGGAGGCATGCGTCACCGCATGAGAGAACGCATGGCGGAACGAATGGGGGAACGTATGAGGGAACGGTGGGAGCACATGACGCCGGAGGAGCGCGCAAAATTCCGGCAAGGTCTCGGTGGGTGCTGGGACCGCGAAGCGCCTCCTGATTCAAAGCCGCGTCCCTGATCGCAGTTAAGCCGGCAACACAGTCGGATTTTGGGCGGCGGATCTGCGGACGGAAATGGGCGAAAGGGATCAACCATTGCCGCCCCCGCTTCCTGTGAATAAGGAGAAAGCGCCATGTACCCAGCCAAAAAGGACGCACGAGTGGCAGCGTTGCTCTACGTCCTGATGGGACTACCTGCACCTTTTGCACTTATCTATATCCCGCGCACTTTGATCGTCCGCGGGGACGCCGCCGCAACTGCCAACAACATTCTCTTTCACGAGACGCTCTTCCGCTTCGGTATCTTTGGCGAGTTGTTCTCCGCGGTCGGGTTCCTCTTCTTGGCCATGGCGCTCTATCGCCTGCTGAGCGGTGTAAACAAGGCGCGAGCTTCGCTGATGGTGATTTTGGTCGCCATCTCCGTTGCGATCACATTTCTAAATGCGGTTAACAACATAGCGGCCCTCACGTTCTTCCGCGGCGATTTCCCGATGGCATTCGACAAACCGCAGCTACAGTCTCTCGGCATGATGTTCCTCGGTCTGCATCACCAGGGACTTGTGCTGAACCAGATCTTCTGGGGCCTGTGGTTG
>JAWOLO010000327.1:0-6506 GCA_033853375.1 Terriglobia bacterium | reverse complement strand
GGTCCGGCCCGGACACATGGGTGACAGATCGTACCGGACACATAGGTTACACTTTTGGGCCAAAAGGGTTGTCGAGAGGTTGCAGAGTTTTTTCCTGCAGATCGATGTAGCCGAGATCGTACTCCATAAAGCTAACCAACCAAATACCTTCTTCGACTTCTTTGATGCCCACGGCTTGCCCGGCAAAGACCGTGCTGAGATTAGTTGTTTTGCGGTGCAGACAGATGCGTCCGCAATTGGTGACGTGAATGACGCGGTCGTGAAACGGATAAGCAAGTTCTGGCAGTCCGCGATAGCGACGCGTGGCCATCTTCTCCAGCAAGCGCCCCACAAAACGAACACGTTCATCCATAACCGAACACCCCCTCCAAGGCATCTCTCCCTCCCTTTCAGGGGAGGAAGTGTCACCTATGTGTCCGGTACAATGTGTCACCTATGTTTCAGGCCGCTCATTTTTGCGTGTATCAAATCTCGCTACAAAATGAGTCTCTCCCAAGTAGTTTATAGTCTAGCTAACCGACGGGATTTCGAAAGCGGCGACCCCACTGCGAAAGCCTATACTGGAATCGTCGAATCTATGACCTCCTCGACTTCCTCCCGCGCGATCACTTGGGCCGTAGGGATTTGGGTTTTGACCCTTGCCCTATACGCCGGCATGTCCCTGTCTCATCCCCGTGGCTCTCGGACACTAATCGTGTTCGGGAATCTGGTGCAATGCATTGTCCCGTTGGTTGCCAATGCTGGGCTGCTCTCAAACGCGGGCACTCCGTACTGGCGGCGCAACATCTTCTGGATGCTGATTGCTTTCAGCTGCACCCTGTGGATGATTGGCGAATTTCAATGGACTTATTATGAAGTTTACCTTCATAAGCCATTACCCGGCCTGTACCCGGGAGACATCGTCATATTTCTTCACGGCATCCCATTGATGGCTGCGCTCGCGCTCCAACCGCACCGCAAGCGCGGGGAGGTGCGCGCCCGCCTGGGTTATCTGGATTTTGGCTTGTTGTTAACCTGGTGGGTATTCATTTACGTTTATTTCGTCCTCCCGTGGATTTACGCTTCACCTGCACTCGCACGCTACAATCATAATTACAATCTCGTTGCGAATACTCAAAACGCTTTCATCGTTATCGGGCTGCTCGTTTTCTTTCTCCAGACCAAGGATGCGTGGAAGGCGGTGTACGCCAATTTGCTGGGCGCGTCCACCGTGTACATGCTCACTTCTTTGATTATTCATGTTAGGAATGCCGCCGGTGAGTATTACACGGGAAGCTTGTACGATCTTCCGCTTGTCTCCTCCTTTTTCTGGTTTGCGCTGGCCGGCTTGATCGCCTACTTGAACCGGGCTCAGCTTGATGCGGCGCAGCCCGAAGAATCGGTTGATTCCGGTGATGATTTGCCGCTGAATGTTCACGGCTGGTCCAGCCGTCTGGCCATGGCCGCGGTAATTTCTCTTCCTATTCTGGCTCTTTATAGTTTGCACGCCGACCAGACAGAGCCGAACGTTCGTGATTTCCGTTTGGTGACGACGATGGTAGCGGCGTTGCCGCTAGCCGGGCTAATCTTTGTGCGCAGTCACTTTGCAGAGACGGACCGCGCCCGCTTGCTAATCCAGTCGGAGCAGGCGTTGGAAAATCTGAAGCGGCTTCAAGCACAACTTGTTCAAACGGAAAAGCTGGTGTCCCTGGGGCAGCTCGCGGCCGGTGCGGCCCATGAAATCAATAATCCGCTCGCTGCGATTCTGGGATTTTCGGATTTGCTTGCGGATGACGAAACCCTGCCGGAGAAGGCGCGTTCCACGGCCTCGAAAATCCGCGAACAGGCTCGCCGGACGAAAACACTGGTAGGAAATTTGCTCAGTTTCGCGCGCCAGGTTCCGCCCGAGCGCACGCTCCTCGACATCAACACCGTTGTGAGCAACGCCGTGCAGCTTCGCGCGCTCGACCTGCGTTCCTCTACCACACGCATCGAGCCGCAGCTCGAATCGGTATTGCCTGGCGTGCGCGGAGACGGGAATCAGCTCATGCAGGTCTTTTTCAATCTGATCAGCAACGCCATTGACGCTATGGAAGCGCATAAGGGCGGCGTTCTTACGATTAAAACCATGCGCGACCGCGGCAACGTAGTCATCTTATTCTCCGACACCGGTCCCGGCATCAAAGAGCCCCAGCGCGTGTTCGATCCTTTCTATACAACGAAGCCCGTCGGCAAGGGCACGGGCCTTGGCTTGAGTATCTGCTTCGGGATCGTTCAGGAACACAACGGGAAAATTCTCTGCTACAACCGCCAGGAAGGTGGCGCCGTTTTCCGAGTCGAGTTGCCGGCCGTTCTAGCGGCCTTGCCAGCCCGGGAATTGCAACAGCTCACCACGCAAGGATCGAATCTCCGCAAGCAGAACTAGGAGTTCTTTACGGCAGCTTCATGCTGCACATAGTCAGACCACGCGCGACTCATGTTAGAGTTTTCCCGCCCGGAGCAAGCCGTTCGTAGGGAGACTGAATGCAGGAAATTGCTATTCGCACGCAAAAGCTGTCCCGCAGATTTGGCAACCTCACCGCAGTTGACAGTATCGATCTCCAAGTCGCTGCGGGCCAGTTCTTTGGTTTCCTCGGGCCTAACGGTGCGGGCAAATCCACCACCATCAAAATGCTCACCGGGTTACTAGCGCCCACTTCAGGAAGTATGGAGCTTCTCGGATTGGATTTCGCCGCGCATCCTGTCGAAGTAAAGCGCCAAATCGGCGTAGTCCCGGAAGGCATGGGGCTTCTCGATCGACTTACCGGTTCGGAATACTTGCAGTTCGTTGGCCGTATGTATGGGTTGGACCGCGCGACGACGCAGCGGCGCGCGAACGAATTGCTCGACTTCATGCAGCTTGCCGATCGGCCGAAAACATTGATCGCTGACTATTCGCACGGCATGCAGAAGAAGCTGGCGTTAGCTGCCGCGGTTATCCATGGACCGCGAATTTTATTCCTGGATGAGCCGTTCGAAGGCGTTGATGCCCTCGCAGCAGGAGCGCTCAAAGCTCTTCTTGGCCGCATGACCGAGCGCGGTACGACGATCTTCCTGACTTCCCACGTGCTGGAGATTGTCGAGCGGCTCTGCAGCCACGTCGCCATCATCCACAAAGGCCGACTTGTGGCGCAGGGTTCGCTGGAAGAACTGCGCGCGGGTATTTCCGGCGAAGCGGGCGGCAAAACGACGCTCGAGGAAATTTTCCTGTCGATTGTTGGTCAGGACGGCACGGAACGCCCGCGCCTGGACGAGCTCTCATGGCTGATGTAAGCGGCTCCATCGGGATTCTGACGCAAATTCGCGCGGTTGCCGGACTCCGCTGGCGCATTCTTCGCAATGGTCTGCGCAAGGAGAGCCATCGCCTTCATCTTCTGGGCATGATCGCTGTTGGCTTTCTCAGCGGCATTTTTGTGATCGGGCTTTGCTTTGCTTTTTTTGCCGGAGCTTATGCCTTTATTTCCCAGGGTCGCCCTGGTTGGATTGGTTTGCTCTTTTGGGGCATTTTCCTTTTCTGGCAGCTATTTCCAATTTTCGCGGCGGGGTTCGGAGCCAGCTTCGAATTCCGGACGATGCTGCGTTTTCCGCTGAATCTGACCGCGTTCTACATCATCGGCTTGGCCTATGGTCTGGCGGATTTCTCCGCGTTGGCTTCCGTCTGTTGGCTTGTTTCCATGACTCTTGGGGTAGCCTCGGCCCAGCCGGGATTGCTGCCCGCGATGCTGCTCGTGGTGGCGCTGTTCTTGTTACTCAACGTAACTTTGGAACGTCTCGTAGGTTCCTGGCTGGAACGGTTGTTGTCACGGCGCAGGACCCGCGAGTTGTTTTTCGCGCTATTCATTCTCTCGATGGTTTCTCTGAACCTCATCAATCCGATCGTGACTCGTTATGGCGCGATGTTGCGGCCACTGGCGCTGCGAATCATTCCTTATTTTTCGTGGTTTCCACCTTCGCTTGCGGGGAGAGCAATTGCTGCTGCCACTGAGGCCCATCTGGGGAGTCTGTTTCTGGGTTTGACGGGACTATTGCTTTATGGCGCGGTATTTAGTGTTTTTCTTTGGCATCGCTTCGCTGCGCAATACCGTGGAGAGGAGCTAAGCGAAACGGCTGCGCCTGCAACCGTAGTAGCGCGCACCGTCGCGCAAACAGAAGCTGGCCCAGATCGCTTAGGCGTTCTTTCGCCGCAGGTAGCCGCAGTTCTTCGCAAAGAATTCCGCTATCTTACGCGCAATAGCTTTTCCTTTTTCACTTTGATTATGCCGCCCGCGTTGGTTCTCATTTTCAGCGCGCAGTTTTCCGGAAAGCACTCGCCGTTGGCGGAACATCCAATCTCACCGGAGATACTTTTTCCAGGCATCATGGCCTATCTCGTCCTGATCCTAATGGGGCCTGCCTACAACTGTTTTGCGTTTGAGGGCCACGGCATTCAAGCCTACTTCATGGCGCCGCTACGCTTTCGTGACGTGTTCCTTGGGAAAAACCTAATGCTCCTGTTGGTGCTTGCAGTGGAAATGGGACTATCGCTGGTGATGCTCGCCTGGCGGCTGGGCCTGCCGTCGCTTCCAGTCTTCGTCGCCACCTTGGCGGCACTCGTCTTTGCGGTTATAGGACAGTTGAGTATCGCGAACTGGTCTTCGGTCAACTTTCCGCGCAAATTGGAATTTGGCCAGATGCGCGGCCAGCGCCAGTCCGGTATGGCCGTGCTGATGGCTTTTGCCGCGCAGCTCGTGTTCGGGGGAATTTCAGCAGTGATCCTTTTCAGTGGCCGCTGGAGCGGGAATCGCTGGCTTCCCGCGGAGGCATTCGCGCTGCTTGCGGTGGCAGCCGTAGGCGGCTATTTTGCTTCGTTGGATGCATTGTCGCGCGCAGCAGAAGCTAAGAAAGAAGTGCTGATCGAAGCGTTGTGCCGGTGAAGCAGGCCAAGCTGATTCTTCCAGAGGAGGTTCTCGAATGAAGTGGCACGTTCGAATACTCGTTTCTATGGTCCCGACCTGGTTGTTCGCTAGCTCTGCAGGCGCGCAGACGTTCATGGACGTTCATCGGCTGGAGGAAATCCCCGCCGTCTCAGGGTACGAACAACCTCTTATCGAAGAGATTCACAGCCAGATTCAAAGTTTGTCGCCGAAGACGGACAATCTCGGAGATCTTTGGGTCACCTTTGGGAGCGGTTCCCCGCATCGATTGCTGGTTACTTCTGTTGACGAACCCGGCTATGTGGTCAGCGAAATTACTCCGGATGGTTTTCTGCGTGTTCAGCGCCTGCCACAAGCCGCTCCAAATCCAGTATTTGACACGCTACATTTTGCGCAGCCCGTGTGGGTCATTACGCGCTCCGGTAAGAAAGTTCCAGGAGTTTTTGCCGGACTCAGCATCCATCTCCAGACTGCTCGTGTGAACCCGCCGAAAATGAATCATCCCGACGAGATGTACGTGGACATTGGCGCGACCAGCGCAGCTGATGTGCGGGCAGCCGACATAGACCTTCTCGATCCTGTAGCGTTGCAACGAAAGTGGTTCCCTGTAGGACAAAGCGGAGAGGCGGGACCAGCCGCCGGCGACCGCTTTGGATGTGCCGTGCTGTTGCAGTTGCTCGAACGAATCAAGGACAGCAAAGCAAAAGGAACAACCACTATCGCGTTTGCAACACAACAATGGACGGGGGGCCGCGGCCTCAATCGTTTGCTGGAAGAGATAAAACCGGACGAAATGATTTTTGTTGGTCGCATAGCGGCAGTAAGCAAAGGTCCGGCGAAAGCAGGCTCTCCGACTTCCACGCCGGGCGACGGAGTGCTTCTCGGCGTTGAAGATTTGTCAGTGCCGCTAAAAGGACTCCCTGCTGAAATCAAGGGGGTTGCCGAGGTCGACGGCGAAAAACTGACGCTGGTGAACGCATTAGTGCCGCGCATGGCGGGCTATGCGAAACCAAATGCGTTGCCGGAACGCTTTGCGCAATTTGGTGTTCCAACGCGATTGCCGGTGACTCCTTCAGAATCCATTGCATGGAGTGACCGAGAGAACTTGGAAAGGCTGCTTGAGGCGTATTTGGAGATTCCGAAGCCGAAGATAGGTGCTGGAGAAGGAGGCTCGGCGGGTGGCGGCGAAATTCCCACTCTTCGAGTACTGGCGGAAGCTTACGGGGCTAGCGGGCATGAAGAAGATGTCCGCAAAGTGGTGCTGAATCGCTTGGACCAGCGATTGCAAAAAAAAGTGGAAACGGATGCGGCGGGAAATTTGATATTGCATTTGGGCGCTGCGAAGCCTGGCGCGAAACCCAGCATTGCGTTTGTCGCGCACATGGACGAAATCGGTTACGAGGTAAAGAAAATCGAAAGCGACGGCCAACTGCTTGTGTCGGTGCTCGGAGGCGGCTACCCAGAATATTTTCTGGGGCATGTCGTGCTTGTTCATAAGAACGATGGAACTGCGACGGGTGGTGTGCTTGAACTACCAGCTGGGTGGGACCAGGTAGGATTCGAATGGCCGCACGG
>JAWOLO010000326.1:0-4430 GCA_033853375.1 Terriglobia bacterium | reverse complement strand
GATGTCGCGCAAGATTATGTGCAGGCTTTGATTTCTTACCGTCAATCTGCCGACCAAGGCTTTGCTCCCGCGCAGAACCAGCTTGGCGTGATGTACGAGCACGGCTACGGCGTGCCGATGGATTACGCCCGCGCGGCTGGCTACTATCGCATGGCCGCGGAGCAAGGTTACTCCCGCGCGCAGTACAACCTCGCTATGCTTTTGGAAAACGGCCGCGGCGTCAGGCGCGATTACCCGCAAGCTTTCAACTGGTTCCGCAAAGCCGCCGACCAGAATGAACCCGACGCAGAAGAAGAAGTCGGCTTCATGTATCAGTGCGGATTTCTGGGGAGCCGCGACTATGCCCATGCTCTGGAGTGGTACCATCGCGCCGCGGGCCACAGCAACGCGCTTGCTGAAAACCAACTCGGCTTCCTCGCGCAAAAAGGATGGGGCGAGCCGGAGGACGATATCGAAGCGCTTTCCTGGTACATGAAAGCCGCGGAACAGGGCGACCCGAACGCGCAATCGAATATCGGCTACATGTATCAGAACGGGGTCGGGGTGGCTCCGGATTATCCGAAGGCGATGGCCTGGTATCAAAAAGCCGCCGGTCAGGGACACGCCATCGCGGAAAACCAGATCGGCTGGATGTATGAGCACGGTTTAGGCATGGCACCCGACTACGCTCAGGCGTTGAGTTGGTACCGCTTATCCGCCGAGCAGGGCGACAAAAATGGCATCAACAATCTTCAGGCGCTGACCGCGAAGTTGAAGGCCGGCGACGGTTCCCAGTGGATTGCCGTAAACGCCGCAGCCAAGGAGCAAGCCGAAGCCCAGGCGGAGCGCACCCAGCGCATTAAAGATCTGCACAAGCGCATCGCGGAATTGGAGTTTGACGCGCAACAGGAAGAAAATCTTGTCGCGCAGATGGAACATCCCGCAAAGGGCTCAGGCACGGGCGCCGCGGTCTTGAATACGCTTGGCACGTTCGGCTCGATGCAATTCCGCCTTGAAGCGGAAAAGTATCGCGCCCAAGCTGCCAGCTTGCGGGTAGAACTGGCGCAGCTCGAAACGCAAAACCCGATTACGGCCAGCGTTCCCGAGCCTTAACGCAACGCTCACGCGCGCTCTTCGGCGGCGCCATTTCCGGTGAGCGAAACTCTCCAGGCGCGAGGATTGGCGCCAAATTCATCGCGAAACGCGCGATTGAAGTTCGAAACGTCGCCGAAACCGCAATCAAGTGCGACATCCAGAATTTTTTCTTTCTTCGAGGCCAATCGCGCAGCTGCGTCGCGTAGGCGCATCCGACGCACGTATTGGTGCGGTGTCACGCCCGTGAGTTGTTCAAACGTGCGCAGGAAATGGTACGGGCTGAGTCCTGCCTCACGCGCCAGGTTTCCCAGGGGCAACGCGCCATCCGCATGACCCTCGATCATTCGCACCGCGCGAGTTACGCGCGCCAACGTGCTTGGCGGCACGCGGCTCGTTGCAGCGGGCAAACCGTGCACTAGCTTCAAGGCTTCCGTGGCGAGCTGCACGCTCACTTCTTCCCAAGATAATTCCGAAGCACGAAGCATTCCCGCGCAAGCCCTCGCTAACACAGGCGACAAGGGTTGCAGGGGCGGCAGCCGAAGAGCTCCGAAACTTCGGTGGCCGCGCGGAATTCCTGCGTCGGCCGTTAGGCGTTCAAAATATTCGGGCGAGTAGCGAAAAGAAAGACAGCGGTCCCCCAACGCGTGCTCATGACCACACTCGAAGCATTGCCCCGCATTGCCGAGCAACAAAGAGCCGGGCGTCATCAACTCCTGCGCGTTCCCCGAGCGATTGAGTGAGCCACGATACTGAAACGTCCCGGCCAGAACCACAGCGATGGTGAAGAAAGAGTGCTGCTCCTCAAAACGCCGGTCTTGCGGACCGCAGGTGCAAACGACGTCGGCGACGTGCCAACCGTCGCCTTCACCGAGGACGCGGGACGCCATGCCGCCCGGCTCGCCGGTTGCTGCGCGCCGCGCCACCGCGGTCTCCAATTCCACCGCAATTTTCGCCAAGAATTCCGCTCCCGAACCGCCTTATAAGGATTCTAGCAAATCGCAGAACTACGGCGATTCGATGCGCGAAGCGCTGCTAAGGGAACGAGACAGTTTGAGAATTGGGAGGTCACGAGTATGCAAGCAACGGAAGTACGGAGGGCAGCGGGATTTACTGCGCTTTTGGCGGCTCCCGGGCGCTCGAGCGAAATTCCGGAATCAGCGGATGTGTACGGCTGGCTGGCAGGCAGCTGGGAACTCGAAGTCCTTTATTACAAGGCGGTTGACGTGTCGGCGCAGCGCATCCGGGGTGAAGCGCACTTTGGCTGGGTATTGGAGGGGCGCGCGGTTCAGGATGTTTGGATCATGCCGCGGTGTTCCGAGCGGCGCCCGGACCTGGACAAGATTAACAACATGTACGGCACAACCTTGCGCGTATGGGACGCGGCGATTCAGGCGTGGCGCATCCATTGGATTAATCCTGTGACGGGGCATCGCGAGCAGCAGATTGGCCGCCGGGTCGGCAAGGACATTGTGCAAGTAGGCGCGCGCGCCGATGGCACACCCACGCGCTGGCGGTTCACTGAGATCACCGCGGATTCGTTTCACTGGATCGGGGAAGCGCTTGAGCCCGACGGGCAAACGTGGAAGCTCGAAGGCGAGTTTCGCGCGCGGCGTATTCGCTGACCGGATTTCAATCAGTCAAAACTTCATCTCCAGGGAGGCTCTCATGAGCAGCAAAGCAGCAATTACCGCAACACCGGAAGCGCGGTTGCTAACTCGTGTTCTGGACGAAGGATACGGCCCAGGAGCATGGCACGGGCCGGACCTGAAGGGGGCGCTGGCCGATGTTTCTCCAGAGCTGGCGTTCTGGCGGCCATCGCCGGGGCGGCACAACATCGCCGAAGTTGCGCTGCATCACGCGTACTGCGCGCGAGCCGTGCGCGGACAACTTTCCGGAACGACACCGGAGCCTTTCGTGTTGGAAGGTGAAGACTGGTTCGAGTTGCCGGATCAAGCGCGTCTCGCTTGGCCGCAAATTCAGGCCGCGGTTGAAAAAGAGCAAAGCAAGCTTGCAGCCGTCGTGAGCGATATCGTTGCGGGCCGGGTGCAGTCCAAG
This sequence comes from Terriglobia bacterium, assembly GCA_033853375.1. Classification (GTDB taxonomy): domain Bacteria; phylum Acidobacteriota; class Terriglobia; order Acidiferrales; family UBA7541; genus Acidiferrum. Next base: position 1,301 of record JAWOLO010000326.1, on the reverse strand, counting down.
CTGTCTGAGGCTGAACGCTTCAACCTTGTACTGGGCATAACGTGCCACGCGGTCTATCACGCGGGGCAAATCCAGCTTCTCAAGCGATTGCGCACAGGATGACGCGAGGAACGGCGAAGCCGGAGCGTGCAGGGGCAATTCTTATATTCTTGAGGAGACGGGCTCCGTTGAGGAGCCTGCTCGCGGTTATTTCGCGAGCTGGTATTCGCCCTCGACTTCGCATGACAACCCATCGCCAGACGGCGTGCAGCTGTACGTGCCTTTGCCCTTAATGCCTTTGAGCTTGCCGCTGCCGCCAGTCAATCCCCAGTTGCCCTTGGCTTCTACCGGTGCACCGTCTTTGCTCTTGGCGGTGCCCTGATACCAAAAGAAAGCCTTGTCGCCGCTTTCCATGGTTACGACGTGAAAGCCGCGAGCCCGCGAAGTGTCGCCACTGATGTCGCCTGTCTCGGTGCTGAGGCCGTCCTTTGACTTGTCGCCTTCGATTTCGAGCGGCTTCGTATAGGTGCACTTGAATTGTTCAACGGCCAGGCTATGGTCGGGGCGGTCGCCTACGTGAATCACTTGCGCGGGATCAGGCTTGCCGCACTGTGCGGTTCCGCTCACTTTGGTCTGGGCGGCTGCGGTCGCCGTGCAGAAACAGGCCGCAGCGGCTATCAAGAAAAATCGCTGCATGAGATACCTCCTTGCTATTCAAAATGTGGGAGGGGCCCTTCCGTGTATGGCGGGAAGCGTATTCTCCGGGTTTGAGTGTGTCAAGCTCAACAATGACCGGAGACGTCAGAACTTGTTCCCGAAACGATTTGAGTGGGGGCTGAAAAGCCCCCACCTCCAAACAGAATCTTCCCAAAGAACGTAAAACGGCGACGAAGCAAATTTGTGCGAGCCAAATTTCTATTACTGGCTGGCACTTGGCACGGCGAGGAAGCCATGGGTGTGACCGTGGGTATCGGCGTACTGGCCAACAATCGCTCCACCGGGATTGATGCCCATGGCGTTGTTAGCCACGGAGTTGAATGGCGCCGTATTGGGCACGTCGAGCGTGATGGGCGCCGATCCGTCGGGAAGTTGTACAAACCCGTGTTGAACGCCAGCTTGGTCGATAAAACTCCCCACCGCTACCTCGCCCGGATTGATGTCCCAAACGACAGTCAGCTTGCTGTTCGGAACGTCATAGGTTTCGAGGACTCCGTTTCGCAGAAAATATCCGTGCTGGTGATTCGGCATCGCCGCCATATCCACGTAAAACCCCGTCACAATGCTTCCATCGGGAGTCGCACCGCCATGCATGGAGTTGGGAA
>JAWOLO010000325.1:0-7737 GCA_033853375.1 Terriglobia bacterium | reverse complement strand
ATCCACATTGGCTCTGTTATCCGGTCTTTTCATGCGCTCTAATGCATGAAACCGCGCGTGGTTTGCCGCATCGAATGTAGGATAGGCGGAGGGTGTTGCTGCCGTGGACGATCCCACCAATATCGGCTCATTTGCATTGCTGGGTGAGGCAGACCCTGTTCCCCAGAGTCTGTTCGTTGCCTACCCCGAGCAGGCCAAGACGCTGGCGCTCCTTCACGAAGTCAGCCGCGAGCTCACTTCCATCCTTGACCGCCAAGAGCTTCTTCGGCGCGTCGCCGAGCGCACTAAGAAAATCGTGGACTACGACGTATTCAGCGTCATGCTCTGGAACGAGCAGACCCAGCTTCTCGAATCCGTCTTCGCCATGCGCTGCAACGATTCGATTCCTGCGCGCACGCGGCTGCCTTTGCATAAAGGTCTCACCGGGACTGCGGCTGGCGAGCGTCGCGTCCTGCGGGTCCATGACGTGAACGAAGATCCTCGCTACATTCGTTGCGAAACCAGCGTGGAAGCGCGCTCGGAGATCGTTGTGCCCCTATTGATGCAGGAGCGCTTGATTGGCGTACTTGACCTCGAAAGCACTCAACCGCATGCCTTCACGCTCGAACATGAGCGCATGCTCTCCACTCTGGGTTCTTATGTTGCCGTGGCCCTCGAGAACGCTCGTCTCTACGAAGAAGCACGAGAGAGTGAACGCCGCTTGCGGACCGATTTGGATACCGCAAAGGAGATTCAGCGCCAGCTTCTTCCCACAGGAGCCCGTGAAGTGCCCGGCCTCGATTTAGCTGCGGCGTACGTTCCCGCGCGCGAATTGGGCGGCGACTTTTACGATTTTCTTCCCTATGGCGAGGGCCGCCTGGCCATTGCGCTAGGCGATGTGTCCGGAAAAGGCACCGCTGCTGCGCTCTATGGCTCTTTGGCCATCGGCACAATTCGCGAGGTCGTTGTCGATCACGCCTGCGAGCCGTCCCACGTTCTGGCTCTCTTGAATCAGCGCCTCCATAACGCCCGTCTCGAATCTCGATTCATCGCCATGCTTTTTGCGGTTTACGATGCCGCCAACCGCCAGCTCCGGCTCTCGAATGCAGGCAGTCCTTATCCCCTCGTGTTTCGTGGCGGCCATGTGCTTTCTGTCCGTCTGGAAGGTGTCCCCCTCGGCCTGCTCCCCGGCACGCAATATGACGAGTCCGTCCTCGACCTCGCGCCGGGCGACGTGGTGGTCTTCGCGTCCGACGGCATTCTGGAATCGGCAAATGCTGCGGAGGAGGAATTTGGACTGCAGCGCTTGTCTGCCGTCGTGAGCGGCATTTCTGCGGAAGACTCCGCTCGCGTCATCGCTGAACGAATTCTCGCCGAGACCGACGATCACAGCGGCCCAGGTACCGCCCCTCACGACGACCGTACCTTAGTCGTCTTGCGAGTGACAGATGAAACCGGCTCGGATTTTTCGAAACTCCCCATCATCTACTGAATAAAGAATTACCGCCGGAAGCTTGAAGCGCAGGGCGGAGTCCGCGGAGCCTGCGGCTTTTTTGCTTTGCTCTGAGTTTTCAGGTGGGGTTTTGCTGGTGGGATCAATGCCCTGCGTCTGCGCTCGCCGCAGCCGCGTTTGCCTGCAATAGTTCCGGGTTCTTCAGCAGCGGCAGCCATTTCTCGCGAACTGCAGCGAAATCCGGCCAATTCTTTTTAGAGACAGGATCAGACGGCGGCAGCCCAAGCCTCTCAAAATTCTTGTATTGGCCTCTTTGCAGAATGCGAAAATCCAGATGCGGTCCCGTCGACAGCCCCGTGCTTCCCACGAGACCAATCGTTTTGCCGATTTCCACGTGCTCGCCCGAGTGCACAAACATGCGCGACAAGTGCAGATACATCGTCTCGTAGCCGTTGAAATGAACAATCTGCACCATGTTGCCTTCGCCTTCTTTGCGTCCGGCGAAAATCACACGCCCGCTTCCGATGGTTTGCACCGGCGTCCCCACCGGCGCCCCATAATCGGTTCCCATGTGCGGGCGATAAATTTTCAGGATGGGATGGAACCGCGAGCGGCTGAAATGCGACGTCACCGGCGCACCGAACTTCAGTGGTGACCGCAGAAATGCCTTCTGCAAGGACTTTCCGTCTGCAGCGTAGTAACCGGGCCGTCCGACGGGGTCGTGAAACAACAGCGCCTGATATTTCTTCCCTGTGTTCTCGTATTCCGCCGCAAAAATCTTTCCATAACCCGCGGTCTGCCCGTTCATGTACTTCTTTTTCTCCAGCACGATGTGGAACGTGTCGCCCTGCCTCGGGTCGGTATAGAAATCAAGGTCGTAGCCGAAAATCTGTGCCAGCCGCAACGCAAGCTCCGGCGATTCCCCGGCATCTTGCACCGCATTAAACAGCGAATCGTCTACGCGGCCGCTGACTGCGACAATTTCGGTTTTTGAAGGAATTTCACTGACGCGGGCTGTGAACCCGCCCTCTTCCGGCACAATCTTCAGCATGCGGTCCGGATCGATCTTGTAATCAATTTCGCGAAGGTCGCCTTCGACCGACCGCCCTACCGTAATGGTGTTGCCCGCGCGCAACTGCCGCAGGTTGAACGCGCGTTGCGCCGCCACTGACGCGCTTGCCGCTTCCTGCGCGCTCAGCCCAAATTTCTGAAGCGCCGCCGTGAAATTCTGCCCTGCGGAAACAACTTCATTATGAGGCAGGATCACTTGTTCGCGGATGCGCTTCGCTTCTTCCTGCGCCAGTCTTACCTGGCGATCGTATTCATCCGCTGCCGCCAGCCTTTGCTCGAACACGTACCCCAAAAGCGCCGTGCCTGCGACGGTCACACACAGAACTACTACGACAAACCCTCGATTCACCATTCCCCCATGACCTCTTGTTCTTGATCCCCGAACTCTACCAACCTGCCGCACCATCCCTGATGCATGGAGTTGGAAGCGTAACGCACAACCCCTCTTTTGTCTCAACTTTTCCCTCGCGTCAACTCGCTTTAAGGAAATGAGCTCAATCTTCCAACAGTAGCATTCTGTTGAAATTCACCCGCACCGCTCAGAACAATGCGCCATATCGCACAGAAGCGAGCCTTGCAGGTTCTGTAAGTGCTTTCTTTTCAGTAAAGACTCTTGGGTCCCTTCTGGAGGTTTGTTTGCCCCATTTAACGCGGGAGTTTTATCTATGCCTACCGTGCACGGCCATGTCGAAGTGAAGCGCGAACTTCCGCAATACGCCACTTGTGTCGAATGTCATCGCACCTATCGGCCTCGCAGCGAGGACCAGGCTTGCATGGAATTGTGTGATGAGTGCTTTGAAAGCACTAAATATCCTCGCGAGCAAGTCATCAGCGTTCATGTGCGGCCCCGCGTCGAGCATCCCAAGACCGGTATCCCGCTCTGATAGAGAAAACGCTGTGGGTATCCCCACAGCGCGATTCCCTTTCAATTCATTCAAAGGGGAAGAAGTCTTAGTTTCCTGTGCTAATCGTAACGGTTGGTTTATTCGCCGCGAAATAATTCTGTTCGCGCAGCTTGCGGTACATGATGCCAGCAACCTGTGCGGCCGTCGGCCCCTTCACGCGTCGGGTATTTCCGCGCAATAGCACGGCCAGCGCGATCTTCGGATGCGTCTCGTCCGCGTAGGTGAGGAACCAGCCGATTTTCGAAGGCGTGGTGTGATCGTCGCACGTTCCCGTTTTGCCGATTGGCAGTTCGTCGCCGCCCCGGTCGTAGCTCGACTTGCCCGTGCCGTACAACACCGCTGCGAGCATGCCCTCGCGAATCTCAGGGAGAATGGGGGCGATATTCAATTCCCGCTTCACCTTCGGCGAAAAATTCTCCATGTCTTCCTTGCTGTGCGGATACTGCAAGTAGTAAAGCGTTCCGCCGTTCGCAAAAGCTGCGGCAAGCGCCGCAAGCTGCAACGGCGTTACTTGGATCCCTTCGCCATAGCTGGACATCCGCGCTACACCGCCATGCGCCGGCGGTGTCGTCGGAAACGAGCCTGGATGCTCTTCAGGAAGGTTGTACCCGGCAAGTTCGCCGAGACCTAGCAGCCGGCCGTACTTCGAAACCGTGTCAAATCCCAAACGCGAGCCAAGCTGCTCAAAGAACTCATTGTTCGAACGCGCCATCGCTTCCGTCAAATTCATGTACTTCCGGCGGCCCACCTTCAGCATGGTGTCGGGGGTGATTACATTTTCTTCCAGTGCGGCCAGTGCGACCGTAGGTTTGATGGTCGAGCAGGGAATGTACCCATCGCTGAACGCAAGTTTTTGATTGACAATCGTCAGGACGCGGCCGGAATTGGGATCGACCGCCACCACGGTGCCGTTGTAGCGCCCCAGCGCGGCAACGGCTGCCGCACGAACCTCCGGATCGTCGTAAGTCCCATCATCCGCGCTCGTGGAATCCGCAAACGTGGGAACTCCAGGGTACCGGTTGGCATACCGGCGTGTGCGCGAGCGCGTCGAGGCCGCCGCTCCCGCCGGCAATGCCGGCACGGGCACCGCGAAAAACGCCGCCATCAAAATCGCAATACCGCTTTTTCCCGACTGCTTCACCGTTCCCACCCTCATAACGGAGCCGATACCGCTTCTGCGTTCAACCCCGGATTACCCCACCGCTCATCACGCCGGGGCCGAATTTTTACCTCAGGCTATTACTTGGCGTCAACAAACATTCTCAGAAATTCTCAGAGACATATTCGTTGTTGCTACGGGCTACGAAGCTTGCTTTGCCCGCTGGGGGATAGGTTGTATCCCGCAAACCAATCAGGAGTCCTGTTGATTCGATGCCACTTAGCGCCACAGCGCTTGCTCCAAATTGCTCAGACGCTGCACCAAAGAGGCGCACTCCCCTCTCAAGTTGCGACATCAATTTTATGTTTTCCCAGGTGGTACCGCAATAGAGAATAAGCCCTAGTACGCACTTATGTGCTTTGTTTTCAAATAACTGCCCGTTGGGGCAGGTTCTGCCCCTTCGCCCGGTTTCGCGTGTTTTTTCCGTTGCGATCACGGCAGCCTTCTCATCTCATCCTGAAAAGCAATGGGTGTAGAACAGGGCGTCAGCCCTGCGGCTTTTTCATTATCCGTAAGTAGACTCGGCCCTTAGCCCGCATCACCAATCTAGGGGCATCCATCACCCCCAAAAAAAGGGCGCGTGCTTCGCGCCCTTTTTGAGGCTTTCCTACTGTGACCCTTAAGCTGTTAGCTTTCCTGGCTTATCGTGCGGGCCGCGCCTTTGATGCGTCTGCACCTGCAGCAGCGGTGGCCGTTTTCACGGGTGCCTTTTCGCCATGCGCTGCAGCCGGAGCCGCTACGGCATGACCATTTGCTCCTGAAGCAGCGCTGGAATTGCCCGGCTGCGGAATTTCCATTTTCTTCCGCAGCGCGTTTTCCAGCTTCTCGCGAATGTCCGTGTTTTCCTTCAGAAAAACGCGAGCATTCTCGCGGCCTTGCCCCATGCGTTCACCGCCGAAGCTTAGCCACGTTCCGCTCTTCTCGATCAAACCCTTGTCCACGCCGAGGTCAAGCAAATCGCCTTCGCGCGAAATGCCTTCGCCATACAAAATATCGAATTCCGCCTCGCGGAAAGGCGCTGCTACTTTGTTCTTCACTACTTTGCCGCGCGTGCGCGAACCCACCACTTTGTCGCCTTCCTTGATGGACTGGATGCGCCGGATGTCCACGCGCATGGACGCATAGAACTTCAGCGCGCGCCCGCCCGTGGTCGTTTCCGGATTGCCGAACATCACGCCGATCTTTTCGCGAATCTGGTTGATGAAAATCAGGCAGGTGCGCGACTTCGAAACAATCGCTGTCAGCTTGCGCAGCGCTTGCGACATCAGCCGCGCCTGCAAACCCATTTGCGGCTCGCCCATTTCGCCTTCGAGTTCCGCCTTCGGCACCAATGCGGCTACCGAGTCCACCACCACTACGTCCACTCCGCCCGAGCGAATCAGCGTCTCCGCGATTTCCAGCGCTTGCTCGCCGTTGTCCGGTTGCGACACCAGCAGGTTGTCCACGTCCACGCCCAGCTTCCGCGCGTACACCGGATCGAGCGCGTGCTCCGCGTCAATGAACGCCGCTTGGCCGCCGAGCTTCTGCGCCTCGGCGATCACGTGCAGCGTCAGTGTCGTTTTGCCGCCGGACTCCGGCCCGTAAATCTCAATCACGCGGCCGCGCGGGAAGCCGCCAACGCCCAGCGCCACGTCCAGCGAAAGGCATCCGCTGGGAATCACGCTGACGGGCACCAGCACGTCCTTGCTGCCCAGTCGCATGATCGACCCTTTGCCGTACGACTTCTCGATCTGCAATATCGCCGCTTCCAGCAACTTCTGTTTTTCGTCTGCCATGTCACACCTCGGTCGAGGAAATTAGGAAACTTAGTCCGCGTCGCCAATCTCTCGTACTTGCATCGCACCCAAAACCGTCATTTCGAGCAAAGCGAGAAATCCCTCTTCGCTTTTCTCTGAAGTCCTGAGCGCCGGGGACGTTATTAAGCAGGAAGATTACCACTCAGTAGCTCTGCCTGCCACACTTTTTTCGGTCTCCGCTTACCGCCCGCAACCGTGCGCCACCTCGTGCTCCGTAAGCCTTGCCTGTGCCGCCTCTTCGCGCTCATCCAACGCCACCCGTTCCCGGTAGCTCAGATGCCGCAGCCGGGACAAATTCCTGCCCCGCGCGCGGGCCTCGAAAAGCTCCTCTTCGAGCCTCTCGCGGCCAGACAGCTTAAAGCATTGCTCGCAAAACCGCGCATGGCCCACCTGTTGAAAACGGCGAGAGGCAATCTAGCATATAGGCGAACAAAAAGCAAACATTAGTATTTGCCTTGTCTTCGCCTATCGCTTTTGATGGATCCTCGCTATGGCAACTTTTTACTCTGCGAGGCCCAGCCGTTGCAAATCTTCTTCCTGCCAGCCTGCGTCCGCAACCATCGCTCGCAAAGTGCCTATGGGAAACGTGTCGTTCAACCCGTGATAAACCACCACGACCCGGCGGCCGTCAGCATGACGGTAGATGCGATGCCCTCCACGCACACGTTGAAGCTGAAACCCGTCAGCTTCCAATGCCCGGATCAATCGCCGAGCCGACAGACCGCGCAGGCTTCGCGTCGTACATTGACAACAACGGCAGGTTCCGGAAGCTCGATGGTGCCTTGGTCAACAGGAATGGTTTGCCCAGCTTCGATGAGGTCCTGAACATAGAGGTCAATGGCTTCGCGAATATTCGCGAGCGCTTCTTCATAACTGTGGCCCCAGGTATGGCAACCTTTGAGCGCAGGACACGAGGCGTGCCAGGCGTCGCGGCCATCTTCGAACTTATCGGGTTCGACAACCACTTTGAAAACGTAGGATTTCATTCGCTCAATGCCTCGCGTGCACTTGAATGATTATCTCATGTTAGTGCATCCTTAGAAGCGCGAAACTCGGAATCACTCGATTCGAATGCGGGTCACGTATAGTTGTAAAACCCCCGCCCGGATTTCCGGCCCAGCCATCCCGCGGCCACATATTTTTTCAAAAGCGGACAGGCGCGATATTTCGGATCGCCAAGCCCTTCCAGCAGCACGTGCATGATATCCACGCAGACATCCAGCCCGATAAAATCCGCCAGCTCTAGTGGCCCCATCGGATGATTCATCCCCGTCTTCATCACCGCGTCCACAGCCTCCACGGTGGCCACGCCTTCCATCACGCAATACGCCGCTTCGTTGATTAGCGGCATCAGCACGCGATTCGAAACGAAGC
>JAWOLO010000324.1:0-5869 GCA_033853375.1 Terriglobia bacterium | reverse complement strand
CCGCCCGGCGGCCTCTAGCCTCTTGTAAAGCGGTGTCGCGGGCAAGGGTGTGAGCAATCCAAAAATAGGGAGCCCCGCAGGCCAAGTGCGAATCTCCTTGAGCGTGCGCTCCGCGACACCCACAGTGTCGTTGTCCATGCCGAAAATAAAGGATGTGATGGCATAAACATTGCGCTGAGCGAGCCTCTGCAGCACAGCGGCATACTCAGCTGGCTTATTGAACCCCTTGTTCACATCGGCAAGGTTGGCAGGGTCGTGGACTCCATGCCGATGAAGACCCACTTGCCCCCTGAGGCGGCAATGAGGTCCACCAGTTCCTCATCGCGCAACAGATTCGCGCTGATCTGCGCGACCCAGTGAACCTGCGCCCCGGCATCGATGATGTCGCGCAGTAACGATTTCGTCCGTTTGATATTGATGGCGAAATTATCGTCAATGAAGAAGACGGCAATCTGACCACCCTCGCTCTTGGCCCGAGCTTTCAAAAGGAGCAGTTCATTCACCACGCTTTCATTGGTGCGAAAGCGGATAGAGTCGCCAAAAAAGCCGGTTACCGTGCAGAACTCGCAGCCATAAGGGCAGCCGCGCCCAGACTCCACCGGAATGATGCGAAATGTGCCCCAGCCGTCACCGATACGCTGGAGCGTGCGCTTTGCCATCTCTGGAACTAAATTGAATTGGTCGAGGTTTATCTTGTTCCACGGAATCACCGGGTATTGCTTAAGACTGGGTTTGCGTTCCTGGCCAAACTCATCGACAGGGGCATACACATCCTTGAGGGTGCCGCGCGCGGCATCCTCGACGATCTTTGGCCAGGTTTCATCAGCTTCACCTAGTGCCACTGCGTCCGCATGGCGCGGCCCCCCGGTTCGACCGAGGGCTTCGCCGGCCTCTTCGGTGACGTGCGGTCCGCCCATCACCACCGGCACGCCCCCAGCACGGATCGCATCGGCCATGCGGTAGGCCTTGGCGATCATACGTGTCATTGCACCGATCCCGACAAGTCCTATGTTTTGTTCCCGCACGAATCGCGCGATGCGAAATTCGTCCATAGGTTGCGCGTTGCCATCGATCAGCACCACTTCGTGGCCTTCTGGAGTCAGCGACTGGAGAAGAAACATCCAAAGATGCGGCATGAAATTGCGCGTGACCCCATTATCGGGGTTGTACAGCAAAATCCGCATCAGTTCCTCTCCATTTACAGGCCGCTTCTTGTTGCTAAACAGGACGGGCGACGATCTCAAATTTCGTTGGCTAGGGGCCGCAAGGGAACCAACAAACTGGCTCAGAACATACCACGTTCTTGATTCTTCACACGGTGAATCAGACGATCCGATGCCATTCAAGCAACAGCTCTTTGCACCCGCAATCAGGATCGTGCTTGGCAAACGCCCAAATAGGAAAGTGGGTGGAAGGGGCCATCGGGATGGTCCGGAACTTCTTGACCGTAAAGTTGGATGCGCGCAGAAGTAGCTTCCTTTGTAGCTGATTAGCAGTGACTATCAGGGTTGCGCATGGATCACGGACAACCCTTCCCTAACCTGATAAGGGAAGGGTTGTCGACCATCCGCGAGGAACCTTGGCGCGGCTCGAATTGGTTCCTTATGTGACCGAAGATCGCCGAGTGTGAATTAGGCGCAATTCATCGAGTGCAATGGAGCTCGTCGTGAAAATGGTTCGGACAGAAGCTAAAGGCTGCCCAGCTCTTCACCATACCTCCTTTTGAAAAGGTCGGCTTGCTCTTCGAATGAACGGACTCCATCCACCAGTTCCTCGATTTCGTCAAACGAGGCGAGCATGCACTGATCAATCTCAACCCACACTTCGTCCTGGTGCCGATATACGCGCGCATAATGCCCCTGTTTGTTCATGCTGTTTATGGCGGCGACGACCTTTACGCTCACGTATTGCTCCCGAACAGATCAATTCTGGTGCTGGCGTACCCTCGGTGCGAAAATACATGTGCACCGAAGCCGAGGACTCACGCTAATTAATAGTTTCTACGTCCACCACGGCCAGAACGCCCCCAGAAAATCCTCGTCCGTTACCGGAACGATGCCCACCGCCGCGGGATTCTTGCGGCCGCGCTTCGTTGACCTGGAGCGCACGGCCTTCGACATCCATGCCGTTGAATTCTCCAATGGCCTTGGCCGCGTCATCTTCCGGCCCGAGTTCCACGAATCCGTAACCGCGCGAGCGGCCCGTATCCCTATCGGTGATCACGCGGGCAGAGACGGGCTTATAGCCCTTCTGGGTAAACAATTGCAGCAGGCTCTCATCGTTAATGCCGTACGGCAGACTTCCTACGTAAAGCTTTGTCATATGCTGTCCTCGGTTCTGATCGAATCGACCGCCCGCACACACGAAAACTAAACTGGATTAGCGGAAACTCCTATAACATGGTATGCTGTTTTTGCGCTTAATACATCGGTTGTGTTGTGCGGTCCCTCTGGTTTAGAGACCTAATCTGAGAATACCCGCCCTTCGTTTCCTCCGCACGTTTTCAGCGTAATTCAAGAATAGGACCGGCAATCCAGATTGCCGCGCTCACCCGAATGTTCGTGTGCGTGTTGCGACAATCTCTGCCGGCAAGAAAGCAAAATGCAAAGTTTTTCAGAACTCTCAATATCTCCTGCCTTGAAGGAGCGACTCAAGGCAGCACGATTTTCAGTGCCAACACCGGTACAAGCCGCGGCAGTCCCGCAAGCACTAGCGGGTAAAGACGTGATCGCTACAGCCCAGACAGGAACTGGCAAAACGCTGGCGTTTCTCGTTCCGGTGATCGAAAAGCTGTTTCAGCAGAACGCGCTCGGCATCACCGCGCTCGTGCTCGTTCCCACGCGGGAACTCGCGATGCAAGTGGTCGCACAGGCAAACGCACTACTAGGAAAACAGGGCCCCCTAGCCGCCCTAGTGGTTGGCGGGTTAGCCGAAGGTCGACAACTCGACGCCATTCGCAAGGGGGCCCCGCTCGTGGTGGCAACTCCCGGCAGGCTGGAGGATTATCTCGACCGCAGATTGATATCTCTTAGTGGTGTCAAGATGCTCGTCTTGGATGAAGCAGACCGCATGCTGGACATGGGATTTTTACCTGCGATACGACGGATCGCGTCAGTGCTGCCTAAGGAACGCCAGACTCTCTGTTTTTCCGCAACGATGGAGGAGTCCGTATCGCAACTGGTCAGGGAATACACAAGAAACCCAGTCCGTCTGGCATTCGGTTCTACATTGAAGCCATCGGAGAATGTGCGGCTCCAGGCGTTCGAAGTGGCCGAAAACGGCAAGCCGGAAATCCTGTACAACCTGCTCGATAATGGGACAGGCCGTTGCCTTGTCTTTTGCCGGACCAAGCGTGGGACAGAACGAATTGCTAAGAGCCTCAACCGGCGGGGAATCAATGTAGCAATGATCCACGGGGACCGTTCGCAATCCCAGCGAACTGCGGCACTAACCGGATTTCAGCGGGGGCAGTATCGTGTGCTAGTCGCGACGGATGTGGCCGCCCGCGGCATTCACGTGCAGGACATCGCACACGTCATTAACTATGACCTTCCGGAGATACCCGAAAACTTCATTCATCGTGTTGGCCGTACCGGGCGAGCCGGTGAACGTGGTGTTGCTTCGACTCTCTTCGTCAGAGAGCAGAGGACAGAGTTGTTCCAGTTGGAGCGGGCACTTGGGATTCGGATAGAGAGAGTTTCAATGAATGGGGACTCGTTGGAGAAGAGCGCCCGCGCGCGTCGACCTGGCATAGAGCGCGCACCGGCGACATCCGGCCCCAGGATGGTTCGTTTGCCCGGGGAATTCCTGCAAGCACAGATGGAAGGCTAATCTCCGGTGGGAGACCCGCCCTTTTGGAGATGGTCGTACACTGAAACGCATAAGTGTGTCATCATGGATCTGCCGCGATTGGTGCGCTTTCGACCTCTCGATCTATTTAAGGGGCTCCCAAGGTCACACCTGCGACTGTTTCCGTTTGGGAATGGTGGATCTTCTTGAGTGATGCGGTTGTCCTACAGTACGTTGGGTTTGAAAACAAGGGAGCGGTCCGTGAATACACCTTCACTCTTCGCGGAACTGACGGCGCATCGTCTGAATACTTTGTGACCATTGCGAACGACGCTTTCGTGGCGCATCGCGTGCGCTATCAGGATGCGCCTGATATCTGCTCCCTCCGACTTCACCGGGAATTCGCCACGCGGACCGACCATCCTCCCTCCACTCGCTTTTGTGTCACGGACGCAGAACTGGCTGATTACAAGGCCGCCCACACGCCGAAAACGAAGCCCAGTGCCTCTGCCCAGAGGGAAGACAACGAGTCTTGATGTCGCCCACCTCATTTTATTCCAGCAACCTTAGGAGAATTCTTGGCGCGACGCATTGAAGACGGGTTTGGCCACGTTCGGCAGCTTATCCTCATCGGTAAGGAGCGCGGCTACCTGCTCTACGATGAGATTAACGACAGTCTGCCCGCAGATGTCCATTCTTCGGAGGAAATTGACGATCTCCTGTCCATCTTGGAGCGCGAGGGCATTGAGATCTACGAGGACCTTGCCACCGCAAACGCGTCGCGGGCCGGTGCAAACGCCGCGGAGGGTCTCGAAGCCGACCTGAAAGCGGAACTCGCCGACGAAGGTAGCCTTGACCTTAGCTTCGGTGTGGACCCCAAATCCCAGGATCCGGTCCGCATCTACCTCCGCGAAATGGGCTCCGTGCCGCTGCTCACTCGCGAAGGCGAAGTAGTCATTGCCAAGCGCATCGAGCGCGGGCAGCTCGTGGTCATGAAGGCCATCACGCGCTCGCCGATCATCATTAAGGAAATCATTGCCGTTGGGGAAGGCTTGCGCAATGGAGTGCGCTCCATCAAGGAAATTGTTCAGTTCGATGATGAAGAGCTCACAGAAGAAAAAATCGCCAACAAGACTAAGCAGACTCTTCGGAAAATTGGGAAGATCACTGAGCTCTACGGTACGGCGCTGAAGCAAACGGAAAAGCTTGCAAAAACTCCAAAATCCAAAAGGCACTCCTATCTTCGAGTCAAATGGGCTGTTGCCCGGACCCGCGTCCAAATTTCTCTGGGGATACGCGACATCTCTTTCCATTGGCTGGAGAAAAAACGCCTGATCGACAAAATGCGTTTGGCTGTCGAGCGCCTGCACGCCGTCGAGCGTGAAGTACGCCGCCTCGAGCGCCGCGTGGACGCCGCCCTGGGCGATGTCGCGGCCGAAGCTCGCAAAGAGCTGCGCGCGCGCCGCGCCGACCTGAAAGAGATCGAACAATCGAGCGAAGTTGGACTGAACAGCCTCAAACGCACTCTTACGCTCATCCAGCGGGGTGAGGCGCAGGCGCAGCAGGCAAAAAAAGAACTGACCGAAGCCAACCTTCGGCTGGTCGTCTCCATCGCCAAGAAATACCCCCAACATGGCCTGCAGTTTCTCGACCTGATCCAGGAAGGCAATCTCGGGCTCATGAAAGGCGCCGACAAGTTCGACTGGCGCCGTGGCTACAAGTTCTCGACCTATGCGACCTGGTGGATTCGCCAGGCCATTACGCGCGCCATCTCCGATCAGGCGCGCACTATCCGAGTGCCGGTCCACATGATCGAAGTCATAAATAAGCTCGCACGGTGCTCCCGCCGACTCGTGCAGGAGCTTGGCCGCGAGCCCACCTCGGAAGAGCTGGCCCAGCGGATGGACATGACCATCGAAAAAGTACGCACCACGCGCAAGATCGCCCAGACACCTGTATCTTTCGAGACTCCTATCGGCGAGCAGGAACACGCTCACCTGGGCGATTTCATCGAAGACAAGGCCTTAGTCTCTCCATCGGAGGCAGCCATCAGCCTCAGCCTGAAGGAGACGATGGCCTC
>JAWOLO010000323.1:0-3748 GCA_033853375.1 Terriglobia bacterium | reverse complement strand
ATAAAAAAGAAGTGCTGACCTCGGACGAGGCGTGGTGCGTGCCGCCGCGGAACGTGCGCGCGTTCCTCGAGGAGATGCTTCGTCGCGGCGAACTGAAAACGGCGAATGAGATTTTGATGAAATATGCCTCCTGCATTGGGCTGGAAGCGCCGGAAGCGCGGCGTACCACGGCCATCGGACTTTCCGATTTGGGTGAGCTGTATGGTAGCGGCGATGGCAGCGCGTTGATGGAAGCCATTCGAAGGACCGGAAACCAATTGGCCATCGAACGCGAACCGGAATTGCAAACACTCGTTGGCGCCGCGTTCGTGCGCTTGAGCCAGGAAGCTGCTTCGAAACGCTGTTATCCGGCGATGCAACAAGCCCTGGCTTCGCTGGAAAGCGTGGAGGCACAGCGGCCCGGATCCACGCAGAGCCTGCGGCCCCGCATCGGAGCCGAAGAACGTCTGCCGGAGTTCGTCGAAGAGGCGATGCGCAGCGGGCAAATCGCGGACGGCATGATGGACATTTTAGGCCTCATGCCCAAGGCTACGGTTCATTACGTGACCAACCGCTTCGGGCATTGCGGATTCCGTGAAGATTGCGAACTGCTTTGCACAGTGATCCGCAACCTCGGAGAAGATGCTACACAGAGGCTGATCGAGACGCTGCAGACGGCTCCCCCGGGAGAAGCAGCGGAAACCATTGGCTTGCTGAGCCAGCTCGCGCCGGAGACGGTCGAGAAAGTATTGCCTGTGCGGCTGTCGCAGTGGCCGCGCGCCTCCCATGATCGAGCCATCCGCCAGCTTTCTGCGGCGCCCCCGGGACAACGCGCGCAACTGCTCGTGGCGATTTACGACGCGCTGGACGCTTTAATTCGCCCCCTGGCCATCGATGAGATGGGCATGAGCGGTCAGGCTGAGTGTATCCCCAAACTAATCGCACTTCTGCAGGACGATGACACCACGGGCTTTGCGCGAGTGAAAGCCATCGAGGCTTTGGGGCGGCTGCGTGCGACCGCAGCGAACCCGTTGTTGCTGCACATTCTGGAAACCAAGCAGGTATGGCGGTGGGTCTATCCCAACGAAATGAGAATTGCCGCCGCGCAAGCTCTGCTTCATGTGGATAAGGCGGTTGGAATGCAAGCCGTGGCCTCCACCGGGATTGACCGCAAGGAGATGACGCTGGAACCGACGGATCCAGAAGCCAATGCATCGGTCATTCGGCAGAGGCGTTATGCACGCGTTAAGCTCTCCCGGAACCTCGTGGCGCTGACAACCAATTTGCGCGAGAACTTCCGATTGAGCATCCCGGAGTTGAATCTGGGTGGCGGAATCGGTTCGGGAGAACGTCACCTCGCGCCAGGGTCGTTGCTAAGCCTGCGATTTTCTCACGGTGTGCGGCACATCAAAGCGCAAGCGCTGGTGCGCGGCGCGCGGCCTCAAGCGATGGCCTTCGAATTCGTTGATATGGACCTGGAAGAGCGCTACCGCCTGCGGAAATTGTTGCTGGAGTTGGGTGGTTTGCCGATGGTCGCGCAGGTCACCAATCGCAGCCGCCGCCGCGGCCGCGTCGCGGTCGCAAAGACCTAACTCACTAGCGCTCAATAGCTTCCGACAGGGAACCTCCCTCTTATACCTGTCCCCCTCCAAAGAAAACCCGTTCGTTTGGGCAGTGGAACTGCCCGTACGAAGGGATTCGTGACCCGTGAGGCACAAGGGACCGCTGTACCATTGCGACCAACGGCGGCTCCGCCTACGGTACTAGAGAGGAAGTCCTATTCGGAGCAACCGCGGCGTAGAATGATAGCGGATCCCAAAACAGCGGCCGGACGCGCCTTCGTAAGAAGCCTGAACATCCTGCTGAAGTATGCCCGCCTGTACGGTTACGAACACGCTCGTACGACAGAACAGCTGCGGATTGCTTTTGAGGAATTGCAAACTGCCATTCCTGCTGGCTCTGAGGGCGGACTGCTCTTGGGAGCCACTGGTTCCCAGCTTTTGCTTGATGGAGTACCGCTAGAGGGAGCCCCGGCCGAAAAACAATTTGCGCAATTGCTCTCCGCGGCAGGGCTGGCAAGCGTCCAGTTTTTCAGAACAGTAACCAAGGAAGAACTGGCACGGTTCGCACTGGCATTTCCTGCAGGAAAAGCCAAGCCGTCGGAGCTCGCTCAGCAATTGAAGGCAGCCCTGGCGGGAGCGCAGGGAATCCACATCAACGAAATTTGCTTTGTGGCTACGGATTCCCGCTTGAAACAATCAACCATAGCTGCTCAGCTCGCCACTGTTTCTCTAGGAAACGATCAAGAACATTTGAAGGAATGGTTCAACGACCCTAAGAAGCTGCTGGAGCTGATCGCCGCAGCGCAAGGCTCGAAGGGCTCCGGTTCTGCCAAAAGTGAATCGCAAGTTGCAGAAACAAAAGACGCAAGCGCGGCCGGCGCCGGCATGGCAACCACAGGATGCGGCGTTGGCGGAGAGACGGATGGAGTTTTTCTGGGATTGCAAGGCGGAGGGGGCGGGCAATCGCACGGACACGGGCGCGCGGCTACGGGACCATCGGAAGATCAAATCCTAAAAATACTTGGCGCACTAACGAATTTAGGGCGAATGGGAGCCGGCGAAGGCGGACCGGGTGCGGGCACGGCAGGATTTCAAGAGCAAGTGGCGCAGATGCCGAGCAGCGCGCAAGATTTGCTCCGGCAGGCACTCGCGACGCTCGCGGCGCGTTCTCCCAACGCAAAGCCGGACGAGTCCGTTCTGGTGCAACTCGCCGAGCATTTGGCGATTCGCTTCGCCCTGGAGCGATTCGAACGCGGAGAAGTGAAAGTGAATGCGGTCCGCCAAATGCTCGACCGTATGCACCAGGAAATTGACAATCTGCGCAAAATCGTGGGCGCGCACGAAGACAAAATGGCGGAAGGGGGAGTGCTTTTCGAATCGCACCGCGAGATTTTGGACCGCCAGTTTTGGGCTGCTGTTCCGGAGCGTGGAAAACACCAAATCTTGCATTCCAGCGAAGCGTGGTGCATCCCGCCACATAACGTGCAGTCTTATGTTCGGGAATTGATAGGAAAAGGAAACGTCGCGGAAGCCATCAGCATTCTGAAGAATTACGCCGCGTGCGTGGGCAGCGAAGATCCCGAAGCTCGCAAAAAGACGGCGGTGGGACTTGCCGAATTGTCGGAGCTTTATGCGAAGTCCGATCCCAAGCTTCTCAACGTGGCGTTGCGGCATGTGGGATTGCGGCTCAGCATCGAGCAGGACGGCGAAATTCAAGGACTCGTGAGCGCGGCTTTCGTGCGATTGAGCCAGCAAGCAGCCACCAGCCGGTATTTCCCCGCGATGGAGCAGGCGCTCGACGTGCTCACAAGCGTTGAAGCGCAGAGGCCGGGCATCGCGAACAGCTTGCGCACCAAGATGGGCATCGAGGAGCGCATACCCGAATTCGTAGACGAAGCGTTGCGCGCTCGGCAGGTCGCGGCGGGCCTAACAAAAGTGCTGAAAATGCTGCCGCAAACCACCATGGAGCAGCTGGCCATCCGCTTCAACCGCTGTAGCTTGCGCGACGAATCCGAGCATGTGGCGAATCTCGCCGCCGATCTGGGCGAAGAGGCCGTGCAATATCTGCGGAGCACCGTACGCGGCGGACCGGTGAAGGAAGCCGCCGAGATGGTCGGGCTGCTGAGCCGACTGGATCCGCAGTGCCTGATGGTCTTTCTGCCCGGCCGAATGAAAGACTTTTCGAGCCCGGCGCAGGATCGTGTGGT
>JAWOLO010000322.1:0-19365 GCA_033853375.1 Terriglobia bacterium | reverse complement strand
GCTCGCATATGCAGGACGTTGCCGTAGCCGACAAGTTCCGTGAGATTTTCTTCGGAGTGCCGAGCATCGGTGGGCGCTATTCCGCGCTTTCGAATTTCGGCATGGTGCCCGCGGCGATTATGGGCCTGGACGTGGAAGAGTTTCTGATCACGGCAAAGGAAATGGTGGCCGCCTGCGGCCCAACGTCCACGGTGCACGACAATCCCGGCGTCGTCTTGGGAACAATTCTTGGCGTCGCCGCGAAGCAGGGGCGCGACAAACTCACGATCATCGCTTCGCCAGGAATTTACGATCTCGGGGCGTGGCTGGAACAATTGATTGCCGAGTCCACGGGAAAAGCCGGCAAGGGCATCATCCCGGTGGATCGCGAGCGTGTCGCTAGATCCTCGGTATATGGCAGCGATCGCGTGTTTGCCTATTTGCGCTTGGCGACAAAGCCTAACAGGGCGCAGGATGCCGCTGTGATGGCGCTCGAAAAGGCCGGACATCCCGTGGTGAGCATCAGCGTCGATGATGTTTACACCCTGGGGCAGGAATTTTTCCGCTGGGAAATTGCCACGGCGGTTGCAGGCTCGATCATCGGGATCAACGCCTTCAATCAACCGGACGTCGAAGCGAGCAAGGTCGAAACACGCAAGCTCACTAGCGAATACGAGGCCAAGGGCAAGCTGCCCCTCGAAGTGCCTTTCTTTGAAGCCAGTGGTATCCAGTTTTTTGCTGACGAAAAGAACGTCGCCGCCATTCACGGCGGATTGAATGTCGCAGCAGTTCTGAAAAAGCATCTTTGCCGGATCAATGCCGGCGACTATTTTGCCGTGCTCGGCTATATCCCGATGAACGCCGAAAATGAAAAGGCCCTGCAGAGTCTTCGGCACACAGTGCGCGACAAGAAAAAGGTAGCCACGGTTCTCGGCTTCGGTCCGCGCTTCCTGCATTCCACTGGACAGGCTTACAAAGGCGGTCCCAACAGCGGCGTGTTCCTGCAAATCACCTGCGACGACGCCAAAGATTTGCCGGTTCCTGGACAGAAGTACACCTTTGGCGTTGTCAAGTCCGCGCAAGCCCGCGGCGATTTCGCTGTTCTCGCGGAACGCGGCCGCCGCGCGTTGCGGGTCCATCTGGGAAAAAACTTGAAGTCGGCGCTTGCCACACTATCCAAAGCCGTGCAAAAAGCTGTTGCCTGACACACCAAACAATCTTATTCATGCGGATCAGCGAGGAGCGCACACGATGCAACTGGGGATGATCGGGCTGGGCAGGATGGGTGCCAACATGGTCCGGCGCTTGCAAAAGGGCGGCCACAAATGCGTGGTGTACGACCGCAGCGCCGAATCGGTGAAGCAACTCTCCGCGGAAGGCGCAACGGGCGCTGCTTCGCTCGATGACTTTGTCGGTAAATTACAAAAGCCGCGGGCGATTTGGCTCATGGTGCCTGCGGCCGTAGTGGACGCCACGCTGCACGATCTGATTGGCAAGCTTGAGAAAGACGACGTAGTGATTGACGGCGGAAATTCTTATTACATCGACGATATTCGCCGCGCGAAAGAGCTTTCGGCCAAAGGCATTCATTACTGCGACGTAGGTACCAGCGGCGGCGTCTGGGGACTCGAGCGCGGCTACTGCCAAATGATCGGCGGAGAAACGGCGGTGGTGAAACGCCTTGATCCCATCTTCAAGACGCTCGCGCCGGGCCGTGGCGACGTTCCGCGCACTCCAGGGCGCGAGAAAGTTGGGGGCACTGCGGAAGAAGGCTACTTGCACTGCGGCCCGTCAGGAGCGGGCCATTTCGTGAAGATGGTGCACAACGGCATCGAATATGGCTTGATGGCGGCTTACGCCGAGGGGCTGAACATTTTGAAGCACGCTAACGCGGGCAAATCCCATCGCGAGGCTGACGCGGAAACCACGCCGCTGCGCAATCCAGAGCATTATCAATACGATTTCAATCTCGCGGACATCACGGAAGTGTGGCGCCGCGGCAGTGTCGTAGCTTCGTGGCTGCTCGATCTGACGGCGATTTCTCTGCTGGAGCAGCCCACGCTGGAACGCTTCTCCGGCCGCGTTTCGGATTCCGGAGAAGGACGCTGGACGCTTGTCGCGGCGATCGAATCGACAGCGCCCGCACCTGTGCTCAGCGCTTCGCTCTATCAACGCTTCACGTCACGCGGCGAAGATGATTTTGCGGCCAAGGTGCTGTCGGCCATGCGTTTTCAATTTGGCGGGCACATCGAGAAAAAGGCCGGCCACTAAAACGGGAATTCCAAGCGATGAATCACGACCATCCAGACACAAACTCATCGGCCTCCCCTTGTGTCATGACCATTTGCGGAGCCGCGGGCGACCTGACCAAGCGCAAGCTCGTGCCGGCGCTTTGCAATCTGGCCCAGGAAAAACTCCTTCCTGAGCAATTTGCGATTGTCGGCTTTGCCGTCGACGACTTTACTACAGAAAGCTTTCGAAAAACGCTTGTACAAGAAATTCCCAAGTTTGCTGCTTCGCCGATCGATCCGAAGCTTCTGGACTGGATGTGCGAGCGCATCTATTACGTCAAAGGCGATTTTCAGGATCCGGAAGCGTATCAACGTCTCGAACAGCAGATTGCGGAAGCGGACAGGAAGTACAACGCGTGTGGCAACCGCCTCTTCTACCTCGCCGTGGCGCCGCGTTTTTTCTCAGCAATCGTCAAAATGCTGGGCCTGTGTTGTTTATCAAAAGAGGAAAACGGCCGGTGGGTGCGCGTCATCGTAGAGAAGCCCTTCGGCCACGATTTGGCTTCCGCCAAGCAGCTCAATCAGGAGTTGAAGCAGGTCCTCACGGAAAAGCAGATCTATCGCATCGATCACTATCTTGGTAAAGAGACCGTGCAGAACGTAATGGTCTTTCGCTTTTCCAATAACATCATAGAGCCGCTTTGGAACCGCAATTATGTGGATCACGTGCAAATCACGGCGGCGGAAACGGTGGGGGTCGAGCATCGCGGCGGATTCTACGAAACCGCCGGGGCGCTCCGCGACATGGTGCCGAATCACCTTTTCCAATTGTTGACCATGACCGCCATGGAGCCGCCCATTTCGTTCGATGCCGACGAAGTCCGCAACAAGCAGGCGGAAGTGCTGCATGCCATTCAGCCTTTGACGCCCGAAGAAGTGCTCACGAACATGGTGCGCGGACAATATGGAAGCGGCGCCATCGATAGCCAGCGCGTCGCCGGCTATCGCAGCGAACCGGCGGTCGCTCCTGATTCCAACACGGAAACGTTCGTCGCTTTGAAACTGCTCATCGACAACTGGCGCTGGGCGGGCGTGCCCTTTTATCTGCGCACAGGAAAGCGGCTGGCGAGACGCGTAACGGAAATCGTGATTCAATTTCGCCGCACGCCCTTCGTGCTCTTTCGCAATACCAGTGTTCGCAACTTGGAGACCAACCGCTTGGTCATTCACATTCAGCCGGAAGAGGGCATTTCGCTGAGCTTCGGCGCGAAGGTTCCCGGGTCGGTAATGAAGCTTGGCTTGGTGAACATGGACTTCGACTATTGCACGTATTTTGGAATGGAACACAGCACGGGTTATGAGCGGCTGCTGCGCGACTGTATGGCGGGCGATGCGACGCTGTTTCAGCGTGCGGACATGGTGGAAGCCGGTTGGAGCGTGATTCAGCCCATCCTCGACGTTTGGCATGCCTTGCCGGCTCGAGGCTTCCCGAATTACGCCGCGGGTTCCTGGGGCCCCGTCGAAGGCGACGAGCTGCTGGAAAGAGACGGCCGCGGGTGGCGCCGCATTGGCGAAGAAGAGCTCGATAAACGCGGGCGGATCGCTCCTCCGGCCACTCCTGAAAAAACCGGGGTCACCACTTGAAGGACACGCAACTGGAGCCAGAAATCCGAATTTTGGCGGATGGCGCGGCAATCGCCAAATGTGCTGCGCAAGAATTTGTTCAGGCCGCCGCGGCGGCCGTGCGGGAGAGGGGCGCCTTTGACGTTGCGCTAGCCGGCGGCTCCACTCCGAAAGCGCTGTACAGCTTGTTGGCTGGGGATGCGGCGCTTCGCTCGCAGGTTCCGTGGGATAAAATACAAGTATTTTTCGGCGACGAGCGCCACGTCGGTCCCGGGCATCCGGACAGCAATTTCCGCATGGCCACGGAAACAATGCTTTCCAAGGTTCCGCTGAACCCGAATCAGATCACGCGGATCAAAGGCGAATATCCGGACACCGAGCAGGCCGCCCGCGAATACGAGGATGCGATCATTTCGCATTTCAAACTGAAACCGGGCGAGCTTCCGCGCTTCGATCTGCTGCTTGTGGGAATGGGTAATGAGGGCCACACGCTTTCTCTTTTCCCAGGAACGAAAGCATTGCATGCGGATGGGCGCATCGTAGTGCGAAATTGGGTCGGCAAGCTTTACACGGAACGCATTACAATAACTGCACCGGCCGCGTGCGCCGCCGGGGAAATCCTGTTCATGGTGACCGGGGCAGACAAGGCGCTGGCGCTCAAGGGCGTTTTGGAGGGTCCATATGAACCGGAGCAACTGCCCGCGCAATTGCTTCGGCCCAAAGATGGGAAACTGCTCTGGCTGGTAGACACCGCCGCCGGAAGCATGCTATCAAAAGGAATTCGAGAGTAGAGAAGGAGCACGTCATGGCCACGACCGTTAGCCTCGGGAAAATTGAGACTTATCTTGGCGCAAAGACTGATTCGTTGCTGGGGTTCAAGTCGCCCAGAATCCCTAAGGAAAAGTTGAATCTGCCGGGCCCGGATTTCATCGATCGCGTTTACGCGGTTTCCGACCGCAACATTCGCGTTCTTACCAATCTTCAGAGAATGTTCGGGGGCGGGCGGCTCAGCGGTACCGGGTATCTTTCCATCCTGCCTGTGGACCAGGGCATCGAGCATTCTGGCGGCGCCAGCTTCGCGAAGAATCCTGATTACTTTGACGGGGAGAACATCGTGAAGCTGGCCATCGAAGGCGGCTGCAACGCGGTTGCTTCCACCTTCGGCGTGCTGGGATCCGTCGCGCGCAAGTACGCGCACAAGATTCCGTTCATTGTGAAGATCAATCACAACGAGCTGCTAACCTTCCCCAACCGCTTCGACCAGGTGCTCTTCGGCACAGTGCAACAGGCTTACGACCTGGGCGCGGCCGCTGTTGGCGCGACTATTTATTTCGGCTCCGACCAGAGCACTCGGCAAATTGTCGAGATATCACAGGCTTTTGCTCACGCGCATGAGCTGGGCATGGCCACGGTTCTGTGGTGCTATCTGCGCAACAGCGCCTTCAAGAAGGACAAGGATTATCACGTTTCCGCGGATCTCACCGGACAGGCGAATCATCTCGGGGTCACCATCGAGGCTGACATCATCAAGCAGAAACTGCCTGAGAATAACGGCGGCTATCTCGCGCTGAATTCGAATGGGGCCAGCTACGGCAAATTTGACAAGCGCATCTATTCCGACTTGACGAGCGATCATCCCATTGATCTCTGCCGCTACCAGGTCGCAAACTGCTACATGGGCCGCGCGGGCTTGATCAATAGCGGCGGCGCATCCGGAGCAAATGATTTCGAGGAAGCTGTCGCCACGGCCGTCATCAACAAGCGCGCGGGCGGCACGGGACTCATCTCCGGCCGCAAAGCGTTCCAGCGGCCCATGAAAGAAGGCGTCCAGCTCTTGAACGCCATTCAGGACGTGTACCTAAGTCCCGAAGTTACAGTCGCGTAGCCTTAGAGATGCATCGGCATCTCAGGCGCGGGTGAGCATGGCCGCGCGCGCCGCGCCCAGCAGTTTCTTAGCATTCTCGCGAATGTCGCCGCGCCCAAAAACTGCGTTTCCCGCTACGAGCAGTTCAGCCCCGGCGCGCACGATGTCGCTCACTGTATCAAGCGACACGCCCCCGTCTACTTCAATGCGGAACGACAAGCCCAGCGACTCGCGCACTTCCGCAAGCGTTTTGATTTTATTTAGCGAGCCATGGATGAACGTTTGCGCCCCAAAGCCCGGGTTCACGCTCATCACCAGAACGTGATGCACCCTATCCAGCACTTCGTCGAGCGTATGTACTGGCGTCGCGGGATTGATCACCACGGCCGGCTCGCAGCCGTGCGCTTCAATCAATTGCAGCGTACGGTGCAAATGCACGCACGCTTCCTGATGCACGGAAATCCAGTTCGCGCCGGCTTCCGCAAATGCTGGAATGTAATTGTCGGGATTTTCGATCATCAGGTGGCAGTCGAAGATCGCATCGGGGAGCGCTTTCCGCAGCGACGCCACCACGGGCGGCCCAATCGTGATGTTCGGAACGAAGTGGCCATCCATAACGTCCAAGTGGAGCACGGTGCCGCCGCCTTCGAGCGCGGCTTTCGCGTCATCGGCGAGCCGCGCGAAGTTCGCGGAAAGTATCGACGGGGCCAGTTCAATGGTCATACGAGGCGGCCTGCTCCTTCCTCTCGGGACAACGCCGATTATACGCGAACGCAGGTGCATTACCGCAAACGCCACACATGCAAAGTTTTCTGCGACACAGAATTGCAACCGCGCTTCCGCGGCGGTATGGTTTTTCGTGAGGGAGGCACAACAAAAATGCAGTTCGGTCAGGTTCGCTCCATTCAATTTCTCGGTCTTGCGTTTTTTCTTTGTGGTGGTTTGCTCGCCGCGCAATCGCCGCAAATTCCCGTTGTGGATGGTGGTCTTGGCTCTTGCCGCGCAGACTTCACCGTGAAAGACGGCTCGGGCAAGCCGATCTACAATGCCAAGATCCATGTCCTCGTCAAGTACGGCTTCCTCAGCAAGCGGAAAACGGAGCTCGAAGTGGGCACGAACAGCGACGGCAAGGCCAGCGTGACCGGCTTGCCCAATATGCCCAAGAAACCGCTCGAATTCACCATCAAGAGCGGCACGGTCTCAAAGAGCATCACCGACGATCCATCAGACAATTGCAACGCGAGATTCGACGTCACTTTGACGGTCCACTAATCTCGTCAATTCCCGCTCACGAGGTCCAGGGGATTGTGCGGTGCTTCTCGCTGCTTTCTCGCGCCATTTCAAGCAACCGCATCACGTTCAGCGCCCATTCCGGGCTCACTGCGGCCTCAGCTTTTCCCAGCAGCGCGTCGCGCACATTCGCGTAGTAGTCGCGGTAATCGCAGGAAGCCGACGGAATGCGCCTCTGCGAGAATTTGTCTCCCTCCGGAACCGTGAGCACACCCCAATTTTGTTCGGGCTCTGCTCCCCAAGGGCCCTGCGTCGGAATGTTTCCCTGACGCAGATTGTTTTCCAGAGGATTAAAAGTCTGCTTGACGAAGCTTCCTTGCGTGCCATGCAAAACAAATCGTGGCCGCGGCGCTGCGGCCAGAATGCTCGAGCGCAGCACCGCCCGCATCCCGCCCGGATAGTGGAACATAATGTCAAATGCGTCATCGGCCACCGCGTTTTCGCGTTCAATGCGAACATCAGCCGTTACCCCATCCGGCAGTCCAAATAAGACGAGCGCGTGATCGATCAGGTGCGGGGCAATGTCAAAAAGAATCCCGCTGCCTGCCCGCGCCGTCTCGCGCCAAGCTCCGGGCTTCAGTTGCGGCCGGTACCTGTCGTAATTTGTTTCGAATCGCACGATGCGTCCAAGTGTTCCTTCTGCCACCAGCTTTCGAATAGTCTGAAAATCCCCGTCAAAGCGCCGGTTTTGATAAACGGTGATCAGCCGTCCAGCCTTCTTCGCCAATTCCACAAGCGATCGCGCCTCTTCCAATGCCGTGGTGAACGGCTTATCCACCACCACATCGCGCCCTGCTTCCAGGCACTGCCGCGCCAAGGAATAATGCGTATCATTGGGCGTGGCGATCACCACCAGGCGAATCTCGCGCAGCGCCAGCAGCTCCTCCATATTACGCACGACGCGAAGGTCAGGGTATTTCTCCTCCGCTTCGTTGCCCGTGCGCTGCAGAATTGCGGCTAGATGCATTCCCGGCACAGCGCGAATCACCGGCGCGTGAAACGCGCGCCCCGCAAGGCCGAATCCCACCAGCCCCACCTCAATCATGCGCAATGCTCCTCATGCGTTTCCGTGCAGCCGTGCCGTTGCGCGAAGGGTTTAGCTCCGGCAAAATGCCATGATGTCTTCCAAAACGCAAACTTGGGCCGTCGTCTCGCCTTCCTCGCAGACAGTGATTTTCTATCTGCTTTGCGCGGGCTTCGTTATCAACGGGATTGTGATCTCGCTCATTGGGCCCATTCTTCCCATGTTCATGGCCAAGTGGGGACTGAACGACAGCCGCGCCGGACTTTTCTCTCTCGTACAATTCTCGGGTTCCTTCATTGGCGTTCTTGCATCGAGCGCTCTCATCTCCGCAAGAGGATTTAAGCCTGCGATCACTCTAGGCATCACGTTGCTCGGAGTCGGTTTTGCCCTGCTCAATGCGCCAACGTTTGCGCTTGCTCTGGCAGCCAGTGGCCTCTACGGACTCGGCTACGGTTTTGCCACCCCGGGAACGAATCTGTGGGTAGGAGAATCATATGGAGCGCGCCGCGCTTCTGCCCTCAGCATCATGAACCTGGCTTGGGGCGCTGGAGCAATTTCGTCTTCGCCCCTCGCTATGTTGGCAATGCGCACATTGCATGTCAGTTTTCTCCTGAACGTAGTCGGAATTCTCGGTGTTGTCCTTGCGCTTGTGCTTTTCCGCATGCCCTTTGGCAAGCCCTTGCATGAAGAAAATTCCGCCTCGGGAGAAGCGAAAGACAAAATTGCGGGATCCGGTATCGCGATTCTGCTCGGGGTCTTGTTTTTCGTATATGTCGGCACCGAAGTCGGAACTTCCTATTGGGCTCCCACGCATGCGCAGAGAGCTGCAGCATGGAGCAACAACACTTGGGCACTCGCCCCGATGTTTTTCTTCGCCGGGCTTCTAGGCGGACGCGGCGCCGCTGCTGTGATTCTTCTCCATTTGAAGGAGGTAACCCTTGCCGTTGGGGGGCTCTCGCTCGCCGCCACGGGAGAGTCTATCTTTCTCGCGGGTCATTCTCCTCTGACTTTATTTAGTGGCGCTTTTCTTGCGGGTCTGGGCCTTGCTAGCATTTTTCCCATTTTGATTGCGTGGCTTTCCAAATGGTATGGAACCCGCGCGCGTAAAGTCGGTGGCGTGATGTTTGCTCTTGCTGCCCTGGGAAGCGCGCTTATGCCCCCGCTGGTAGGCGTGGTTTCGCGCTACGCGGAAAGCCTGCGCATCGGACTGTTGGTACCTCTCGCGGGTTGCGCCGTTATGTTGACCGTTATTGGCATCCTTCGTCCGGGAACTCGTGGCTGAATCCCAGGGCTGATGCTCTTGCTCGTTGCTGCGAAAACAAGCTACTCCTTGAGGTATCCTTAGCTGGTGCAAAGGTCCGCCTTTTCGCATCGTTCACCTACAAATCGGCTTCTGTTCGGCCTGGTCATCACGCTGGCCGCCGTGCTGGCCTATTCTTTTTACATCACCGTGCAGCTTGCGGGCCTGCGCAAGCTTCAGAGCGAAATGGTGGACCGCAATCGCAAAGATTCGCTGCAATTGTTGCGTATTCAGAATGACCTCAATTCCGTCGCTCTGGCCATGCGCGACATGCTCGACACCACCGAACGTTATCCGCTGACCGCTTGGACTGCGCAGTTCGAGCGTATGCGCCAGGACTTGGACACAGGCTTGAAACTCGAAGAGAGCTTGGCCGTCGCCAGCCGCACGCCGGACCAACGCAAATATCTCACCCAATCCGTCGCGCAGTTTTGGGACGCCGTCGACCGCATGTTCGCGCTCGCCGACAGCGGTAAAGAAACAGAAGCGCGCGAGCAGATTCGCTTGACGCTCCAAGCGCGCGAGCAAGCTCTCAGTACCGCCGTCTCTCGCCTGCTCGTGCAAAACAACGAGGGCGAAGAGCAAGCCGCCGCCAGCATTGCAAAAATTTATGACGGTGTGCAGCGCCAGCTCTATCTTTTTCTCGCCGCCACGCTCGTCGCCATTGTGTTGACGAGCTTGTACCTCATTCGCAGTAACCGCCAGCTGTTCGCGCGCCTCGCCGATCTTTCCGAGCAGCGCAGCGACCTGGCGCAGAAACTCATTTCCACGCAAGAATCCACGCTTCGGCACATCTCCCGCGAACTCCACGATGAATTCGGCCAGGTGCTTACCGCCATTGGCTCAATGCTGCGCCGCGCCGGAAAACAGGCAGGGGAGGGAACACCTCTTCACGGCGATCTGAAAGAAGTCCAGGGAATCGCGCAAACCACTCTGAACAACATTCGAACGCTCTCGCAGGCACTCCATCCTGTTTTGCTCGAAGAAGCTGGCCTCGAAAGCACGCTGGACTGGTATATTCCCACGATAGGAAGGCAGGCCGGCGTTGAGTTGCATTATGAGAAGAGCGGAAAGCCTTTTCCGATCGAACCGGGCGCTGGCGTGCACATCTATCGCGTGCTTCAGGAAGCGCTCAATAATGTAAGCCGCCACTCCGGCGCGCGGGACGCCTGGGTTCGCCTGAAATACTCCGGAGATTCGCTCGAACTCGAAGTCGAGGATCACGGTTCGGGGTTTGTTGCGGAAAAGATGCAACGAGGAATCGGACTAGTCGCCATGCGCGAACGCGCGGAGATCATCGGCGGTACGCTGGCCATCACGCCGCGGCCGCAGGGCGGCACGCAGGTGCGTCTGCAGATTCCCCGCGAGAAAGTGGAAAGTCATGCCGCGTAGAATAACGGTTCTCCTGGTCGACGATCACGCGCTGGTTCGGCGCGGATTCCGTCGCATGTTGGAAGACGACCCGGGAATCTCCGTCGTTGCAGAAGCGAGCGACGGCGAAGAAGCGGTGCGCCTAGCAACGGAGCTGCGCCCACGCGTTATCGTGATGGATTGTGCCATGCCAGAATTGAGCGGCATCGAAGCGACGCGCAAGATTTTGGAAACCTATCCGGAAGCGGGAATTTTGATGCTGAGCATGCATTCCGAAGAAACACTCGTGAACCAAGCGCTGCAAGCAGGTGCGCGTGGCTATGTGCTGAAGAACGCCATGGACCTCGATTTGGTGAGCGCGGTGAAGAGCATTGCTGCGGGCATGACTGTTCTCGACCCCCAGGTGTCGCGCAAGGACGCCCTCAAGGGCGAACGCGGCGGCGGATTGACGCCCCGCGAACTGGAAATTTTGCAGCACATCGTCGCAGGCAAGTCGAACAAGGAAATCGCCGCTGACTTGAATCTCAGCGTGAATACCGTCGCCGTCCACCGCGCCAACATCATGGATACGCTCGGCATTCACAAAACCGCGGAACTCGTCGTTTACGCTATTCGCAATGGTCTGGTGAATCTTCCTTGAACCGCAGGGATTTTCTCTTCTCGGCCCTTTTTTCGCCATTTGCTGCAGGCTTGGCCACGGCAACCTTTCCACGCCGGGCGTTGGCAGGTCCCGTTTCCAACCTGGGATTTCGCTTCACTGAGGTTACAGACGCAGCGGGAATCCAGTTTCAGCACAACTCCGGCGCATATGGCGGCAAGCTGCTTCCGGAGACGCTCGGCTCCGGTTGTGCCTTTCTGGATTACGATGCCGATGGCTGGCAGGACATTCTGCTCATCAACGGCATGGACTGGCCAGGCCACAAGCGCCAGCGCTCGACCTTGCGCCTCTACCACAACAACCGCAACGGCACCTTCACTGACGTCACCAGGAGCGCGGGGCTCGACCTCGAGATGTACGGAATGGGCGTCGCCGTCGGCGACTACAACAACGACGGCTTCCCCGATATTTTCATCACTTGCGTCGGCCAGAGTCGCCTCTTTCGCAACACTGGCAAAGGCAGCTTCGTCGATGCCACGCGCTCGAGCGGCCTCTTCGGTCGCCAGGGCCTGAGCACTTCCGCGTTGTGGTTTGACTACGATCGCGATGGCTTTCTCGACCTCTTCGTCTGCAACTACGTTCGCTGGTCTCCCGAGCACGACGTGTTTTGCAGTCTCGATGGCACGCACAAGTCCTATTGCACGCCGGAAGCCTATCGCGGCGATACGTGCTGGCTCTTCCACAATCGCGGCAACGGCACTTTCGAAGATGTCACCGCCACCAGCGGCGTGTTCGACAGCAGTTCGAAGTCGCTTGGAGTGGCCATGCTCGATTACGATGAAGACGGCTGGCCCGACCTGCTCGTGGCGAACGACACACAGCCCAACAAGCTCTATCGCAACCTCCACAACGGAAAATTCAAGGATGCGGCCATCGAGGCTGGGCTCGCGTTTAGCACGGAAGGAAAAGCGCGCGCTGGCATGGGCATCGACGTGGGAGACTTCGACAATTCCGGTAGGCCCGGCATCGCTATCACCAATTTCGACAACGAGATGATCGGCCTCTACCGCGCTAGCGCTCCGGGCGCCTTCGATGACATTTCCATTCCTTCGGGAGTCGGCGCGCCCTCGCGCAACACTCTTGGCTTCGGCTGCATGTTTCTTGACGTCGACTTGGACGGCGCGCTCGATCTCGCCGTGGCCAATGGACACATCGACGAAACCGTGCGAAACATTCGTGGCAACGTCGGCTACGCCCAGCCTCCCCAACTTTTCTTGAACGAAGGGCACGGAAAGTTTCGCGACGTGGCCGCAGAAGTCGGCGGCGGTTTTGACAAGCCGCGCGTGGGCCGTGGGCTGGCTTACGCGGACTTCGATCGCGACGGCGACTTGGACATTCTGCTGACCACGAACAACGGCCCCGCCCTTCTTTTTCGCAACGACCAATTGGGTGGCAACCGCAGCATCCGATTTGAATTGAGAGGCACGAAATCCAATCGCGACTCCATCGGCGCCTCCGTGCAAATCTTTGCCGGAGATCTCCACCAGTCGCGCATGGTCCGCGGCGGCTCCAGTTATCTCTCGCAATCAGAGCTTCCTGTAACCTTTGGGGTGGCCAGGCGCGACAAAATGGACCGCGTTGTCATCAACTGGCCCAGCGGCCGCACCGAAGAGTACAAAAACATTTCGTCGCAGAAGGCTTATATGTGCCTGGAAGGAAAGGGGATAGAACCGCTCTAAAACCCCTAATCTTTTTCTATTATTGCTGCTAGTTTTATTGTTTCGGATGATTTTCGCGTTTCTAATGGTTTCGCAGTATTGCCCATTTCGCACGACAAACCTATAAGTATGCTCACTAGCACCATCGCCTCCAGCTCAGCCAAACCTTGGCTTGCTTCGGGGCACCCCAAACTGAATCGCGGCCGGATGGCTCTCAGACATCCGGTCGCTTTTTTTCTGGCGCTTAGCCATTCGGAAGAGGCCTCCGATGCGCATTGAGTTATTCCAGAAGTCCCAGAAGTGGTTGTCTCGTTCTCTGATTTTCCTCGCTCTCACCGCCGCTTATTTGTTTGGATTTCCCTCCGCCACCATCACTTACACGGCTGTCGACCTGCTTCACGTTGCAGCGGGAGTCCTCGCCTTTTTGATGCTTCTCGTTTTTTTCGTTCCCGTGCTTCGTGGGGCAACGAACCTCGCCCGGTTCGGCTGGATTCTTCTCGCAGCCGGCTCTGTTCTCGGCATCATACTGATCAAAATTGGCACGCCTCTTCGTCTCTGGAATTGGCTCTACGCCCACATCGTTCTTTGCATTCTTGGTGTGCTGTTGCTCGCGGCCTCCTGGCTCAATTTCAAAGGATGGCTCGGTCAGACCAACCTTACGCGCGCTCTTCGGTTCGCTGGGCTCGCGATTTTGACCTTCGCGATTTCCGCAGGCCTGTGGTGGACCCGCAAAATCGGCTGGCAGGACACGCGTTCAAATCGCATTATCAATCCGCTGATGGCGCCCGCCTCGATGGACCGCGAAGGCGACGGCGCTTCTGGGAAATTCTTCCCTAGTTCGGCGCAGACCATTCACGACGTCAACATCCCCTCGCAATACTTCATGAAGTCGGACGCGTGCAAGCGTTGCCACGCCGACATTTACGAGCAGTGGAATAGCTCGATGCACCATTTCTCTTCGTTCAACAATCAGTGGTATCGCAAGAGCGTCGAGTACATGCAGGACGTCGTCGGGGTAAAGCCTTCGAAATGGTGCGCCGGCTGCCACGATCCCGCGCTGCTCTACAGCGGCTTGTTCGACACGCCCATCAAGAAAATCGTGAATCGCCCCGAGGCGCGCGCGGGCCTGGGCTGCTTGATGTGTCACAGCATTGTGGAAGTGAAAAGCACCATGGGGCAGGGTGACTTCTTCCTCGAATATCCGGAGTTGCATGAGCTGGCCGCGAGCGAAAATCCCATCGTCCGCACGCTGCACGATTTTGTGGTGCGCCTGAACCCCGAGCCACACCGGCGCACGTTCCTCAAGCCCTTTATGCGCACGGAAACCGCGGAATTTTGTTCTTCCTGCCACAAGGTTCATTTGGACGTCCCGGTAAATCATTACCGCTGGATTCGCGGCTTCAATGAATACGACAACTGGCAGGCAAGTGGTATTTCCGGGCAGGGCGCGCGCTCTTTCTATTATCCGAAGTCGCCGTCGAATTGCGCCGATTGCCACATGCCGATGGTTCGTTCAAACGACGACGGCAACATCAACGGTTATGTGCATTCGCACCGCTTTCCCGCTGCGAACACTGCCGTGCCCACGGCCAACGAGGACCAAACGCAACTCGACGCCACGCGGATATTCCTGCAGGCCAATCAATTGAGCGTTGACGTCTTCGCGATTTCTCCCGCAGGCAAAGTAGCCAGCGCGCCGGTTCGCAACGAATTAGGCAAGCAGGAGCTTTCCACGACTTTCGCGGTGGGCGAGGAATCCGAAGCCGCTTTGCCCAAGGGTGAAGCGGGCGAAGTTCGTGCCATTACGGCTCCGATTGACCGCACCGGCGCCGCCGTTCGCCGCGGCGATGACGTTCGCGTGGACGTGGTCGTTCGAACGCGCGGTGTCGGCCATTTCTTTCCCGGCGGCACCGTCGACGCTTTCGATGTGTGGCTCGAATTGCAAGCCACTGACGAAAAGGGCAAAACCATTTTCTGGAGCGGGGAAGTCGAAGACAATGGCAAAGGCCCCGTGGAGCCGGGTGCCCATTTTTATCGTTCACTGCAAATCGATGCCCATGGCCATGTCATCAACAAGCGCAATGCCTGGGCTACGCGCTCCGTCGTTTACGTGCATCTGATTCCGCCGGGTGCGGCGGACACTGTGCACTATCATTTGCACGTTCCCGAAAATTGCGGCGACAAAATCACGCTGCGTGCCAAGCTGAATTACCGCAAATTCAGTTGGTACAACACGCAGTTTTCGTTTGGAGGCGTCGAAGCGCCGGAAACCAAATTGACTTCTATGAACGAAACGGTAACCACGCCGGATTACGACGATCGCCAGTTCGCGTTCACCGGCGACACTTCGAACGTGTCCGGCAATATCAAGGGGATTCCCAATCTTCCCATCACCGTGCTTGCAGAGGACACCAAGACCTTGCGCGTTCTCCCGCGAAATGCTCCGCCGCCGCAACCGAAAACCATCAGCCTCAAAGAAGAATGGACGCGCTGGAACGATTACGGCATCGGCCTTTTCCTGCAAGGAGACTTGAAAGGCGCCGTGGCGGCATTCGAGAAAATCACCGAAGCCGATCCGCAAAACCCCGATGGCTGGACCAACATCGGCCGCGTACTTTTGCAGGAAGGCGACACGGCAGGCGCGCGCAAAGTGCTTGAGAAGTCGCTGGCGATTAACGCGAAGTTGGCGCGTACCAATTTCTTTTACGCAAAAACTCTTCGTGAGGATGGCGACTACGATGGTGCTATCGCGCATTTGAACACCGTCCTCGAGCAGTTCCCCCGCGACCGTGTCGTCCACAACGAGCTTGGCCGCGTGCTCTTCCTGGAAAAGCGCTACGCCGACGCCGTCGCGGAATTTGAAAAAACGTTGGCCATCGATCCCGAAGATCTGCAGGCGCATTACAATTTAATGCTCTGTTACAACGGCCTCGGCGACGACAAAAAGGCCGAAAAACACAAGGAGCGCTATTTGCGGTTCAAGGCGGATGAAGCCGCGCAGGCCATCACCGGCCCTTACCGCGAGTTGCATCCCGAAGATAACAACGAGCGCCAGGCGATCCACGAACACTACAGCGTCGCCCTCAACGCCTCACGGCCGACAAAAGCAGCGGCGATAAAGATGGCCGGAGCAAAATCCGCGAAGTCAAAAGTAGCGGCGAAGATTTCCACGCAAGAAAATGCAAGTCCCGGCGGTGGGAATTAACTTTGCGGGGCATCCTGGACTTCGTCGTGGGGTCCGCCTTCTGCCTGTCATGGCTTGCCCGGTAGGCGGACCGATAGTGTGCTGTAGCGCAGGGCGATAGCCCTGCGGGTTAATCCGTTGACTTTTATTCTTGAATAGTGAGGCCACATGACTTGGATCCAGACAGTACGAATGGACGACGACCCGTGCGTCAAGAACGCCATCGAATCACAGCGAAAGCGTTATCCCATCGAATACGCGACGCCCGTTCAACCCATAAACGACGGTGAAACCGCGGGCATCGTGGCGAGCCACACGCTGATTCCGGAGGCCCTGTTCCACGCGTTCAGCACTTTTGGCGCGCTAATGTCGCCGGACTTGCCTCTGAAGCGCCATCAGCACGAGATGATTGCCACCATGGTGTCGGTGACCAACCGCTGCCACTATTGAATCGTCTCTCACGCAGAGTTTCTGCGTCGCGTCACGCTGAACGAAGAGATGGTGGAAGCGCTGAAGAAGGATTACCGCACAGCGCCTATCAACGCACAGGACCGCGCGATGCTCGACTATGTTGTGAAACTGACCAAGGACGCCACGAAATGCAGTCCGGAAGATCACGCCAGACTGCGCGGCGCGGGGTTTGACGACAAAGGCATCCTGCAAATCACGTTGATTGCGTCCTGGTTCAATTACATCAATCGCGTTGCCGATGCTCTCGGCGTCGGCCGCGACTGAAACGGGGGAAGGGTGAAACGTCAGCTCGCCGCACTTGTCGTCTTTGGACTAGCAGCTTTTTTAATTGCGAAAGCTGGTATTGGCGCTCCTCCCGAAACCTCTGAGATTCAATTCCGCGATGTCACACAGCAAGCTGGAATCCACTTCGTCCACAACAACGGAGCGTTCGGCAAAAAATATCTCCCTGAAACCATGGGCCCTGGTGTGGCCTTCATCGATTATGACAACGACGGCTGGCTCGACATTTTTCTCGTCAACGGCATGGACTGGCCCGGCCACGTTCGCAAGCATTCGACGCCGAAGCTCTATCACAACAACCACGATGGCACGTTTACAGACGTAACCCGGAAAGCCGGTTTAGACCTCGAGCTTTATGGCATGGGCGTGGCCGTCGGTGACTACGACAACGATGGCTACGACGATCTCTTCGTCACTGCCTACGGGCAAAGCCATCTGTTCCACAACAATGGCAACGGCACCTTCACCGACGTGACGCAGAAAGCGGGCTTGCAAGGCCCGAAGGAATTCAGCACCAGCGCCGCCTGGGTGGATTACGATAAAGATGGCCACCTCGACCTTGTCGTCGGCAATTACGTTCAGTGGACCCCGGAGACGGACTTGTATTGCACGCTCGACGGCAAAAGAAAATCCTATTGCACGCCCGAATCGTACAAAGGCACGGCTGTGCGCCTCTGGCACAACCGCGGCAACGGCACGTTTGAAGACCTGACACAGAAAGCCGGCCTTGGCGACGCTACCTCAAAAACCCTCGGCGTGGCCGTGCTCGATTACGACAACGACGGCTGGCCCGATCTCCTTTTTTCGAACGACACGCAGCCCAACAAGCTCTATCGCAACAATGGGAATGGCACGTTTTCAGAAAAAGCCGTAGTGGCCGGCGTGGCCTTCAGCGAAGACGGCGTGGCGCGTGCGGGCATGGGCGTCGACGCCGCCGACTACGATCATTCTGGCTACGCCAGCTTGTTGATCACGAATTTCTCGAACCAGATGGTTTCGCTGTATCACAATGAAGGGAAAGGCCTCTTCGTGGACGAAGCGCCACGCTCGGAAATCGGCCGCGCATCGCTGCTTACACTGGGCTTCGGCTGCTTCTTTTTTGATTACGACCTCGACGGCTGGCCCGACGTTTTCATCGCCAACGGCCACGTCGATGACGACATCCAAAAAGTGCAAGCCAATGTAAGCTATGCGGAGCGGCCGCATCTTTTTCGCAACGTGGGCAAGGGGAAGTTCGAGGAAGTGACGCAATCCATGGGCGCGGCGTTCGCATCTTCGCGGGTGGGCCGCGGCGCGGCGTATGCGGACATCAACAACGACGGGCGATTGGATTTGCTGCTCTCGACCAATGGCGGGCCAGTGTATTTGTTCCGCAACGAAGCGCAAAGTGGGGCAGCGGGGAATCACAGCTTGCGCCTCAAGCTGATTGGCACGAAATCCAATCGGGATGGCATCGGTGCCGTCGTGAAGCTCACCGCTGGCGGCGAGACGCAAACCAAAATGCTGCGCAGCGGCTCGAGCTACCTTTCCGCCAGCGAACTGGCGCTGACCTTTGGCCTCGGCCCGCGCGACAAAGCGGACTCAATCGAGGTTCGCTGGCCCAGCGGCCAAGTCGACCGCCTCTCCGCCGTGCCGGGGGGCGCCACCCTCACCGTCACCGAAGGCAAAGGAATCACCACCCGCCGCGAATATGGAAAGCGGTGACACAGAAGTCCGCCCGATCCCGGAATGACAGAAATTAACGACCTTTATAAATCGTCATTTTTGGCAAATGCGGTTCCTTCAGCTCTTCAGCAGCTTAATTCCGCCGTTGGTCGTTGAGACTCTTAGATCTCGGCCGCCGGCTCCCACAGACCCAGAGAGTCGCTTCGAGTTGAAACTTCCTTGCACGGTAATCGGAAAATCCGTGTGAATCCCGCCATTCGTGGTGGTTGCATCCAGTGTAAATTCCGCCGAAGCCGGCAGGGTCACATCCACGCTGCCATTCGTACTGGTCACGCGCAGCTCGCCGTTCCACTTCGCGCTGCCCATAGACACGTGGATTCCTCCGTTGGTGGTTGTGGCGGAGGCCCACTCGCTCGTCGAAACTTCCACGTTGCCGTTCGTCGTCGCCGCTTCCACCACGCTTGCCAGGTTGTGGCCCAGCACGTTTCCGTTGGTCGTCAGGGCATGGAAGCGCACGCCCCGCGGCACTTGCAAATCAAAGTTAATCTTCGCGCGGCTCCCGTGCCACCACCTCATGGATTCGGAGGAGACTCCGCCGCGATGGCAGCGTCCGGGCGTTTTGTCCCTGGCCTGCACGGCACAAATCGTCACGCCGTCTGGATACTCGACGACTTCGACGAACAAATTGCTGTCGTCAGCGTAGCCTCTTCGCGTGCCTTCGGCACGCACCTCGTCGTCCGCGGCAGCACTCGCTTCAATCTCGCC
>JAWOLO010000321.1:0-4243 GCA_033853375.1 Terriglobia bacterium | reverse complement strand
CCCACCCCCGTCGCCCTTGTCCGGTCCTGCTCAGCTCTGGTTCGTAACGATTCATCGAACAAAGCACCTCCTGTCACGGAAGCCAACAACCTCCACACGTGTGGACGGTGTCGCATCGGAGCGTAATCTAATGACTCCCTTAGCAACGCTACGGCAAAGTCATAGTGCTCCTCAAGAAGACTGCGAAGCATCGCATGGCTTTGACTGTTCAGATTCGGATCGCTATCAGTGGGCAGCAGAAGAACGACCAATCTGAATAGGTCGGCTTCCGGAGATGTGATATCCGCCGTGAAATTAGGTATTATGTGGCTACTTATAAACCCGCAGAGCGCCCCCGCGGAGATATTCGTTCGGGCATATTCATAAGTTCGGAAGGCCCCGCTTATGTTGTCATAGCACGCGTCATCGGTCTGCCTAAGAAACGAAATGAGCAGTTCCAAATTAAGTATCGGATAATATGGCTTTTCCCAGCGAACAGAAAGGTGTTGAGCGAACGATCGGGCCCGCTCAGCCGAGCCCCCTAGTGCCGTCCATGCAGCATTGCGATCATCATCCTGCAATAGTGTGGGATGAATGTTGAAGACTTCATAGTCATAGACATCGTTGTACCAGGACTGACCACGGTAAAAAGTTAAGAACTTCGAGTTCTCTGGATGTCGTGACGCGTAGAACAGAAATTTCTTGATCCCCTCCGTAACTTGCGACTCCGCTGGATCTTGTCGTGCGACATAGCGTTGAAACGCAGCAGAATCGTTCTCGTAAACACGAAGCATGTACTGGGCCAGCAGAAAATCGCGAAATTCGTCGAAGGTGAAGTTGATGGTTTCTTGAGATGGGGAAAAGACTGAAAGACCGGGCGGAGCATCCCGTCTAAGGATCAGTTCCTCGTCCAGGAGGCTGTACAGAGCAGCTTCTAGAGCGGCCGGGATTACCGAGACGGGCACATTTACAAACTGCCAACTATCAAGCATGTGCCGCACACAATGTTCCAGGACGGCCATCAGTTCGCGACTTTTCTCATCTAGCCTGGGTTTCCCAACGATATGATGGAAAAATAGGTCCGCTGTCTGAAGCTTTCGCTCCAGGTACATTTTGAAGATGTCCTCTTTGTAAATGTTAGGGATATACGGCTGCCTGTAGGCCTTAGGCTTTCCCCTTGCGCCGTACGCCTCGGAGAAGAATCGCATCAACAAGAAGTCCCGTTTCAATGCATTTACAACCTGCTCAGAGACCATCTCGCGCCTGACAGCGAAGAACTTGCAGTAGGCTGCCAGCATCTCGTCATGTGATTCCAGATCTAGCCGCCTTTCAATCGAATCGACTAGCAGAGTCTGCCCCTTCAGGGGACCTCGCACTAATGCCCCGAACCGCTGCTGGAAGAATTCCGACCGACAGGTAAGAAAAAATTTGAGATAAGGATACTCCAGAGCTTTAGTGATGAAATTCTCAAGTTGCTCTGCAAAATCGCTGATTCGGTGATGTTCATTAAGACCATCAATAATGAGGACGAAGGGCCGATTCAGCCGTGACGCATACTCGGATAATCGCTGAGCCGCCTCCTCCATTGAGTCAGTTTTGCCCTCGAAGAGGAGCTGCTGAACCGTGTGGCCTAAGTCGGTAGTGTGAATGGCCCTTAGAACGCGCCCGGTCAGGTACGCGCAGGGAATATTGTGCTTGAAAAGGAAGTTCTCGACGAAGTCACACACCAAATTCGTTTTTCCCTGACCTGCTCTTCCGGTGAGGATCAGTACTCGTAAATGCACCGCCGCTAATTCGTCGAGAGAACCGCGGACAGTACGAGCCAGACCCCACCCAAGACTACTCTCGACATGAAATTTGTTCTCCTCGTAGAAATATTTTCTGTCCTCGCGTACCGGGAGCGGATTCCCTCCTTCTCGCCTAGAACCTTCGTACGTTTCGAGAACACTTGTTAACGTCATCAGGTCTGCCGACAGCTTCGCTGCCGATCTGCTGACAGTCGCAAGGTCGCCGGTAGGATATTCGCCACCGATGTCGGGAAATGGCAGCGCGGGAAGCCCGCATTTTTCCAGAAACTTATTCCATTCACCGATAGACAGTCGGCGAAGCGAGTCAAGCGTCCGGCGGAAAAAGAGTCCGGGGTGTGCAAATGCTCGCGCGATGCTTTTCGTCTGTTGAGTTTCAACGAAAACATCGGGTATATATTTTTCGGACTTTTTTTCATATTCGAGCTGCCTGTTCGATATTTGAGACAGCTGTTTACCAACATCAATGTAGGATTCGCCTACGATGCTCTGCGCTACAATCTGCTCAATGGCGAAAATCTTCGAATGGTGTAGCGCTTGAATGATCGGTAGCAGTTGGGGAACCGTGATGATGTCCGATCCGGGGTTGAAGCGAAGCTTTCCCCGACAGAGCCTCCGCCAAGCATTCTTTGTCTTTCCCGCATATTTAGGATTGCCTTGGGTCAAAACGAAAAACACCAGGCGGCGATAGCTTCTTTGGTAACGGTGGGATAGGAACTCGGTGAGCGTCTCGGTAACCTTCGCGGATGAACGATCACTTGTCACTTGGATAGCAAGTCGAGATCGGGAACCTCCGAGGTCGAGGTATGGAAAATTAACCCTCTTCTGGTTGAGACTTTCTAGATCCGGCGCATCGAGCACAATTCGAAAGACTGGCAGAAGGAGATCCTCCGCCAGCCTGTTCTTCGAAAACATCCCCGAGAAATTCTCTGCCTCGATCTGCACGACGAGCACGCCGAGTGCCTTACCGATCTTTTCGAGGGCCTCGCTGACATTCACACATCGGATTTTATGCCGGAGACACTCATAAACCAAATGGTCCTCCTCCCATTTCATTGACGCGGGCGGGACGGGGGGTAGCCCACTGGAGGCCGGTTTTGTGGTAGGTCCCTCGACAGGGCTGATTAGATAACCGTGTCGGCTCCAGACTGCCGAGTAGACTGGGTAACGCTCAACGAAACCAAGGCTCGGAGGAAAGGAGCCGAGCACATGAAGATTGTAGGGTGTGATTTGCATACGCGCTACCAGCAGATTGCCATGCTGGAAGAAGAAACGGGCGAGTTGGTGGAGCGTCGCCTGGAGCACGAAAACGGGGAAGCGCGAGCCTTCTACGCGGGTCTGGAGGGAGCGGTGCGAGTCGGCATCGAGGCCACCGGGCACACGCGCTGGTTCGAGCGGATGCTGGCGGAGATGGGGCACGAGTTGTGGATAGGAGACGCCGCCCAGATCCGGGCGGCGATGGTACGGAAACAGAAGACCGATGCCCGTGATGCGGCCCACCTGCTGGAGTTGTTGTTGAGCGGGCGGTTTCCGCGGCTGTGGCGGCCGACGATGGCGGAGCGGCGGGTGGCCTATCCTTCGCTCCTCCATTTCTAGGACAGTATTCCTGTTGCGGGTGCCCTATCCTTTCGTGTTCTTTGCGAAAGGATGGGAGGGACGGACTCCGCTTTCAAGCCGAAAAACCAGGTGTATAGGTCCGAAGTTCCCACCCTTGCCAGGAACGCAATGGTGGGGCACCCTCAGTTGTGGTGACTCCAAAAGGAGCAGAACGGGTGGGCCGCCCGCCCTGCGAGTGTAGGCGCCAGAAACGCAAGGTCCCCTTCGGCGGGCTCAGGGCAGGCTCTCGACTCGCGCTCCTTCGCTGCGCTCGGTTGCGCTCGCTCGGGATGACAGACGAGAAAGGGGCGAGTTATCCCCGGACTGAAGTCCGGGGCTTCCACATCGGCAGCGCGGGCGATGCCAATCCGCTTGCGGTAGGGATAAGACTTTGGGTAGAAGCGTAACTGGTTACGTCTTTGTCCACTGCCAGACAAAGGCGTTGCAAGCAACGCCTCTACTGATGTGCATGGCGGTTTCGGGTTCTACGCCGGGTGGGGCAAGTTGCCAATTCTAAAATCCCCACGCAAGCCAAAACCGGACTGGAGTGGGCCACCCGTCCTGCTATGAATTTAGCTGTCGTGGAATCCCACCCTTGCGCAAAGAACGCGCAAGGATGGGCCACCGGGCAGACAAATGCTTGCTGTAAACTCGGGCTGTACGCTCATATGCTTACGTTAAGTTTTACGGCGGTGCTGATCTTCTGCACCTATGGCATGTACCGCCTCGGCACTCGGATTCCACTGCATCGGTGTGGCTGGCCTAGAGTGTGGCGCTTAGCCGGTTTGATCGCAGCAGTGCGACTCAGTGCGCTCTGGTTCGGGGTAGTCGGGCTGGGTCGCCCTGACTGGTTGCAGGTTCCG
>JAWOLO010000320.1:0-4743 GCA_033853375.1 Terriglobia bacterium | reverse complement strand
CGGATGCCGCCATCCTCGAAGAGCACGCATTCGTGCAGGAGCTGGTCGAGCGCGAGATTCCCGTCGTGCCTGCCCTGGCGATCAACGGCACAACTCTGCAGCACTTCGAAGGCTTCAGTTTCTCTGTTTTCCCCAAGCATGGCGGGCGTGCGCCGGAACTGGAGGACCGTGACACGCTGGAATGGCTGGGGCGTTTCCTCGGACGGATCCACGCCGTCGGCGCACTCAAGGATTATCAACATCGTCCCACGCTGGACATCG
The DNA here is from genome assembly GCA_033853375.1 of Terriglobia bacterium. Classification (GTDB taxonomy): domain Bacteria; phylum Acidobacteriota; class Terriglobia; order Acidiferrales; family UBA7541; genus Acidiferrum. Next base: position 4,482 of record JAWOLO010000320.1, on the reverse strand, counting down.
AGAGCTTCGGCATCGAGCCTCGCGACTACCTGCTGGCGCACGACTTCATCCCGCATGATCTGACTGCCGCCTATCGCAGCGTGGCACAGCAGGCGCTGGATGGCGTGCATCACTGCTTCGACCGGGCAGGCGAGGTGAGACAACTGCGTTTGCATGGTGACTGCCACGCGGGCAACGTGCTGTGGACGGACGACGGCCCGCACTTCGTGGACTTCGACGACAGCCGCATGGGGCCGGCGATGCAAGACCTGTGGATGCTGCTCTCCGGCGAGCGCGCAGACCGCGTGAAGCAGATGGGCGACGTGCTCGCAGGCTACGAGGATTTCTGCGAATTCGATGCGCGCGAACTGCACCTCATCGAAGCCCTGCGTACGCTACGTTTGATCCATTACTCGGCATGGCTCGCACGGCGCTGGGACGATGCTGCGTTCAAACAAGCCTTCCCGTGGTTCAACACCCAGCGCTATTGGCAGGATCGCATCCTCGAATTGAGGGAGCAGATCGCGCTGATGGATGAGCCGCCGCTGTGGCAGAGCTGATAACGCACCGAAATGGTCGGGCCGTTCGCCCTGAGCCTGTCGAAGGGTGAACACCTAACCAAGTTGAATTCGGAATGGGCTTCGAGGCTCAGCCCGAACGGAGCAGAAATAATCTGTGAGTGAGCATGAAACCTAATACCCTGTGCCCCTGCGGCAGCAACAGACCTTACGCCGATTGCTGTGCCCGCTACGTGGAAGGCAAGGAGCCCGCACCTACTGCCGAAGCCCTCATGCGCTCGCGCTACACCGCCTACACCTTGGCGCGAGAAGACTATCTGCTGACGACCTGGCATCCATCCACGCGTCCAGCGTCATTGGGGCTGGCGGAAGACGTGCCGACCAAATGGCTCGGCCTCGAAGTGAAACGCCACGAACAACAGGACGCCGACCACGCCATCGTTGAATTCGTCGCTCGCTACAAGGTGAATGGCCGCGCGCATCGGCTGCATGAAGTCAGCCGCTTCGTGCGCGAGGAGGGGCGGTGGTTCTATGTGGATGGGGAGGTTAACTGATTACGGACATCGAGCAAGCCCGGATTCAGCAACGAGTTGCGCGGGCGACTTGTTTCCACCATAGAAATCTGTCGGAATGCGGCAAAGGCGTTCAACTACATTTTCGGGTGCCATGTATGAGGCCACGAACGACGTGTTATGTGCGATTTCCTCAAAATGACTTCATATAGGCTCTCAGCTTTGGAGAGATGGTTTGCAGAGCCTTTACGGTGGCGCGCACAAGCTCTGACCCATTCGCATCACCTTTCACCAGCCATACCTCACGATCTTCTTCTTCGACCGAAACAACGCCTTTGACTCTTGAGAGAGCGCTTGAGACAAGTTTCCGAAACTCGCTTTCCAGTGGGTCTTCACGAATAAACTCAGCCACATTTACGGAGACCGCCCAATAACGATCACCTCTTTCCCTAGACGCGCCAACACCAAGTATATCTGGCTCATTGGTTTTACTTACCCATTCGATGAGGCCATTTTCTTCGTGTTTTTCAACGATTATCTTTTCTTCTGACATAACGTCACTCGACAACAGAATGAGCGCAAGCCCCAGAAATATGCGAGAACTACGTTTAAGCATAAACATCACGTTAGCCATTGCAATCCTATTCATTTTCATCATACGGTTCACATTGCCACGCACTGTCGATGGTTTCGCGGCTTGCAAACCAGCCACGAGGAAGGGTGCCAAGAATGCTAATGGAGCTATCTCTCTCATAAATGCAACCTAGGCACACCATCAAGCACTCATCGTCATCCGCAATATCGCCGTTAAAAAACTGCCAGTCGCCATTGGGGCAATGAAACGCGCGCAAGATTGGCAACTTATGTTCCCAGAGACGAGCGGTAGTAAAACCCGCAGAATTCTGTGGGTCCGCGAAGGGCCATGTTTCAGGCAAGAATGAATGATGATGATCGGCAACGGCGCTCATATGGCTAACACTTATTAGACGGACGCCAGCGCCCGCATAACAATAACAACGTCATTCATACATAACTTCATGTCGTTTTTCTTTGTGTGCAAGGGACATCCTGAAGAACGCACGGGACGGCGCCCGCGCGGCCATGGACGCTTAGAGGGGTGAATTATCGCTAGGCTGGACGTACGAAAGCAGTCCAATGCTCGCCAAGTCGTATTGCGCATTCATCGCATCTTCAAGGGCATCGTGATACTCGTGCTCAACGAATTCTCTTTCAATAGAGTTAAAAACAAAAACTGTGTAGTTCAATTTCGACAAATCTGACATTCGATTGACTCCTGATTAAAAATCATAAAACGACGGCACAAAATTTTCTGTCCGTCTGCGCATAATAATACGGGCAACCGGCGAACGTCTCTAATTGGCGTCGATTTTTCGTTCGTTATTGCTGACTACTGTCTGTTATGCGATCAACTTCGGACATTCGTTCTACCGTGTGTCAGTCGCCTGCATAATAAATACCAACAATTGGTGATGCTTCTTGCATGGCACAACACCGAATTCTTACCCATCCGAGCAAGCCGAAAGGAGTCTTCACCAAATAGTGCTCCCCTTGGTTTAGGACCACTGATATTGACGAACCTTTGGGCAATGCGGCGACAATCTGTTTGTAGTCTTGAGTAGTGAAGATATCGATTGGCTCCCTGGTTGTTGTGTCTAGACCTACATAATTGAAGGGCTGTTTGACGGCTGAGAATGAGCCATCGCGCCACTCGTATTTCTGGCGAACGTTGAACATCGTATTGTTGTGACCTTCAACGTAAATGTTCCCATTCCCTGGAAATGCGAAACGCAGCCCCGGTATTCTAATGACCTCATTAAGCTTCCCATTGCTCTCCTGCAAAACCGTGCAGCCCGGATCCCAGCTCCCCCCGGAATCACAATCAATAGTGAAATAGCCTTTCCCGGTACCAAGAAGTTGGGTTCTAAGTGGACGTGAAATGTATATTCCACCTTCGCCCAAATCGTCCGCATTGGGATGTTTGACGTTCAATACCTCGCTATTCTTGGGATCGTAGTAAAGCGTCACCCCTTCATTCTTTAAACCAAGCATTTTGAGGCCAGGAAATGCCTCCATCCCTTCCAAGGCAGCCTTCTTCCCTTCACCAGCGGAAGTCCCAGCATATAGCAGTGAAAAAAACATGAACAGCAATGGACTTAATCTGGACATTGGGCACTTCTCCATAGGGTTAGAAGTATTAGGCATTGATCCCCAGAGCCCCAGCTGGCTTAGCTGCGGGCGCGAGCAACACGCAGAAATGCCACTGCAAGCGCCACTTCGACCAGCACTGCGGACAGGATGCCTGGCGTGGCATGGACAGTCGCAAGCTCAAAGGTCCCGAGCGCGGCAAGGGCGAGGAAGGCAACGACGATGCCGGAGATGATTGCGGAACGAGCCAACGAGTGTTCCGAGTTCTTTGCACAGAAGAACATCACCCCGATCCCCGCATAGAGAGCTGCGCCGCGCCTTCCGACCAGACCAACAGAGTATGAGAAATCGACTCCCCATGTTGATAACAGGATATTGGGGGCAAACAACCAGATGGCTGCCAGCGAGAAGCAAAGGAGGCCGGAGAGGATCGCTAGATTCTTGAAATTCATTTGTATGTCCAGGGGCGAAGGATTGAGGGGATATGAGTAATCAAGCTGCCAAACATGTTCCTTGAGTCCGTGCGCAAATGTACCGGAGTCGAATGATTTTGACCATCTGCGAAAATGCATGGCGGTTGATCAACTCCATGTCCCCTCCGCCACATCGACCACGCTCCCGCCAACGAACACCTCGATGCCGTTTGCGCTCTCATTCGCGCGCCACGCCAGGGTGGACGGCCGCCCCATTTCATAGCCCTGTCCCGCAAGCACGTCTATATCCGGCGAGCCAGACAATCTGTGGCGTGCCAGGTAGGCAGCGAGGCAACCATTGGCGCTGCCCGTTGCCGCATCCTCGGCTATGCCGTAGGAATCGGCGAATACGCGTACGCTCAGACCTTGGTTGGCCAGGTAGCCTTCCCGGCTGAACACCAAAATGAGCTTGGCCCATGCATCGGCCACCAGGGCGAAGTATTCATCCTTGTTGACCTTCGCGCGCTTGAGAGCATCCAGATTCTTCAACGGAACAATCAGCGCCGGGAAGCCGGTCGAGACTTCCTCTATCGGGAAGTTCTGGTCGATGTCCGTCAGCTCGACCCCCAGCACCCGGGCCAGGAGACCTGCGTCGAGGCGCTTGCCGAATCTGGGCGGCGCCTGCTTCATCCACAGCACGGATGTGCTGGCGGGGGTCTCGGGAAACGTGACAGGTATCCTGCCGACGCGCAGATTGAGCACGACCTCGTCCGCGTCGGTCAGGCGCAATTTGTTGCGGATGATGTGCGCGGTGCCGATGGTCGGATGCCCGGCGAATTCCACCTCGGCATTCGGTGTGAAGATGCGGACGTCATAGCCGCCGTCGCGCGGCTG
>JAWOLO010000319.1:0-5968 GCA_033853375.1 Terriglobia bacterium | reverse complement strand
TTCTTGCCGAAGGAGGCGCCGGTAATGGCTTCCAGCGTTGCGCAGACCAGGCCCCGCGTCGCTGTGTCCAGAGAATCGTCATCAAGCAGATTCAACAACTGAGGAACCGCACCTAGGCGCTGCTCTCCGGTAAGCAGTCCTGACTTCGACAAACCGCTTGCCGCGCGCTGCCGGATTTGCGCCGCCGGATCGTGCGCCAGGATATCGAGCAGAGCATCAATCGATTCACTGTTGGCCAGCATCGCCAGCCCTTCTACCGCCCAGAAGCGCACGGCTTGGTTTCGATTGTGTGCATAAAGTTTTAGCGTATTGAGAGCTTCTGCCGGCTCGACCCCGCGATTGCCCAGCGCACCGAGTCTCCAGAGCGCCATAAACCGCTCTTCGGTGCCACTTTGAATCTGTCTCTGAAGCTTCTCCACGCTTTCCGGCGACTTCATCAGATTATTTGCCGCCAAATCGATCTCGACCGCGGCCACTCGCACGCGCGGATCGTCGGAGTTGAGCGCTTCAAGGACGAGGTGGAACAGCCGGTCTGAATCTTCCAGATGGCCGCGCCAAGAGTTCAAGTTGCGTTGAATCAGGGAGAGAGAGAGGTCAGGCTGCTGGATAGCCAGTCCCAGCAGACGCTCGGCCTGCTGTTGCGGGGCTAATTGCGATATTGATTCAATGTCGGTGTCCTTCGCGCGGGGCTGGGGCGTCGAAACAAGGTCTGGCGCCGCATGCAGCGCGTGCGCGGCTGCCACAGGATGAATCTTGAGCCAATCTCTGACTTCGGCTTGGAACTGCGCGGCAAAGAATCCCGTGAGAGTCGAGAGGATGGCGACCGCCACGAGCACGAACAGGTAGGAATACCAGCGTCGCAGAACCATCATGCGGAGGCGCGAGGCGCGTGAGGTTCCTGGAGCATTTCTGGATGGGCCGGTGAAATTTGCCAAGGTTTCGTCCTTACAACTGGTTTCGCACGCCAACACGCGCGCATTCTGAATGTGAAATTAGGAGGCAGGAGGGAAGCCAACAATGGTACGCGGGGCCAAGGTTCGGAAAATTTCGAGGCAAACCCTGTTACTTCAACGCGTTTCGGGGTTTACTGGTTCGCACCGCTCCGCGCAAACCCGTCCAATGGAACAGGGTACAGCCTTAGACGAAAGGGACGCTTTGTAAGGACTGGGGCCTCTGTTAGAATGAGGAGCTTGGTTTCGCAACTCCGACAAGCAAGACATTCAGGCTTAAATTAGACCGAGCAGGAAAAACGAATGGCACTGAAGTGTGATTTCTGCGGCAAAGCGCCGCACTACGGCAACGTCATCAGCCACGCGAACAATACGCGCCGCCGCCGCTGGAACCCGAATCTGAAGCGTATGCGTGCGGTGGTGGCGGGCGTGAAGAAGCACGTCCGGGTGTGCACAGCATGCATCCGCGCCGGCCGCGTGAAGAAAGCCGCCTGAGCCTCCAACCTTGAAAATACCTTTTGTGGACCGGCAATTGGTGGGGCACCCAATGGACCGCTCAAGAGGAATACTCCGTGGCACAGCCTTGCTGCCGTTGGCCGCTTTGGCCTTTTCCTTTGGGGCCGGCTGTATGAGGCAAACGCAGCATGCGCCTGACGTGTGGGCGGTCGTCAATGGAAAAGAAATCAAGCGCGATGAAGTGGACAAATACTACCGCACGCGCGTCAATCCCGAGGGGCAGGAACCCTCGGAGGAGGAAGCGCTCTCCCTAAAGCTGAACGTCCTCGATGAGCTGATCTACAACGAAATTCTTTACGAGCGCGCCAAGAAGCTGGGCCTCGAAGCGAGCGACGGAGAAGTCGAGGATAAATTTACCGAGCGAAAGAGCCCCTACACGGAAGACGAGTTTCAGCGCCAATTGCGCGAACAAGGCATGACTGTGGACGACTGGAAACAGGATATGCGCCGCCAGCTCTCCATCCAGAAACTGCTGAATCGCGAAGTGTTGTCCAAGATTACGATCACCGATCAGGAAGTGGCCGACTATTACAACGCGAACAAAGCACAGTTCAATTTCGCGGAACCCAGTTACCACCTCGCGCAGATTGTGGTGACGCCGCGGAAAGATCAGCAAATCCGTAACCGCAAAAACGATGACGCCACGAGCGAATCGGAAGCGCTGCGCAAAACGAAAATGCTGATGGACCGTCTCAATAGCGGAGCAGATTTCGCGCAGCTGGCCATGGACTACTCCGAGGACATGAACACGGTTTCAACGGGCGGGGACCTCGGCTACGTGCCGGAGTCGGCGTTAAATTCGCCGCAGGTCGATCCGGCCCTCAAGAGAGCGGTTCTGGCGCTGAAGCCCGGGCAAGTGAGCCAGCCCATCGAAGCGCGAGACCAGGCGGGCACCAGCTACCGCATTCTGAAACTGATCTCTCGCGAAGCCGCCGGCCAGCGCAGCCTTAATGAGCCGCAGGTGCAGCAAAATATCCGCGATACGCTGCGCAGCCGCAAGGAGCAATTGTTGCGCTCTGCGTATCTTGCGATCGCTCGCGATGACGCTCAGGTGACGAATTATTTGGCGCAGCAGGTGATTGAAGCCGGCGGGAAACTGCCTGATGCCGCGAAGACTTACATGCCGCCGCGCTCCATCGGCCACTAATTCCAAGTTGCAACCGGTCACTCTTTAGGTTCACGTCACTACGCACAGCACTTCGCCCGCGTTCACGGCGTGGCCCTCCGCAACCAAGACGCGCTCGACCGATCCGCTCTTTGGTGAGCGAATCTCGTTTTGCATTTTCATAGCCTCGACGACCAGGAGTCCCTGGCCTGCTTCGACCGCGTCGCCCGCTTTGACCAAAAGGCGCACTACCTTCCCTGGCATGGGGGCGGCGATTTCCTGGCGCCCCTCCGCCTCTGCGCTGCCGTGGCGGCGGCCACGCCACGAACGCGGATCGACGACCTCGGCAGTGAATTCCAATCCGCCGGTCTGCAGTTGGAGCTGGCCGCCGGAAGAGGGCGTCACGCAAACTTGGTAAGACTGTCCTGAAAGCAAAACGGAGAAAGTGTTGGGGGTAGTCTCGACGATGTCTGCAGCGCGCTTTTCACCTTCAGGCCTGGCCTGCCAGCCGTCGCCATTGCATTCGAACTCGACAATGCGCGTTTTGCCGGAAATGCGGACCTCGTACTTCATGGCGTACGGTCCAGTTGCTCGCGGCGGCCTTCTATTTTCCAGCGGGACGAAGCCCCATTGGTGGAGGACGCCGCCAAGGCTTGCGCAGCATTCTGTTTGCCCTGCCAAATGGCTGCAGCGATGGCTGCCGCTTCGCGCGCCGAATTCGAATTCCCTCCCTCATGCGCTGCAGGCGAAGCCGCTGCAACGCGTGGCCGCCGCAACAGCTCATCGAGCCATCGCGTATGGATCTCGCCACGGAGAAACTCCGGCTCTTCGAGAATATGCCGGAAAAGTCCCGCGTTCGTTCGAATGCCCGTGATGTGATATTCATCTAGCGCGCGGCGCAGGCGTGCGATCGTCTCTTCCCTGCTGTTGCCCCAAGCAATGAGCTTGCTTAACAGAGGATCGTAATCGTTGGGCACGGTCCAGCCTTCGTATACGCCTTCATCCATGCGGATTCCCGGGCCACTTGGAGTTTGCCGTGAAAGAATTTTTCCCGGCGAAGGGAAAAAATTGTTTTCCGGATCTTCGGCGTAAAGCCGAACTTCCATCGCGTGTCCTCGCGGGGTGATAGATTCCCACGCAAACGGCAGGCGGTGACCGGCGGCGATGGCAATTTGCAGCTTCACCAGATCGAGCCCGGTAACTTGTTCCGTGACCGGATGCTCCACTTGCAAGCGTGTGTTCGCTTCCAAGAAATAAAAATTGAGGTTATGGTCCACCAGGAATTCCATGGTACCGGCGTTGACATAACCGCCTGCGCGAGCGAGCCGCACCGCCGCCTCGCTCATTTTCTTGCGCAATTCCGGAGTAACGATTGGTGAAGGCGCTTCTTCAACCACTTTTTGGTGACGCCGCTGGATTGAGCATTCGCGCTCGCCCAGAGAAACCACCCTGCCATGCGCGTCCGCCAGAATCTGGATTTCGATGTGCCGCGGACTCTCCAGATATTTCTCCAGGTACAAGCAGTCGTCGCCGAAGGCGTTCATTGCTTCGGAGGCCGCATTGCGAAATGCGGATTCGAATTCCGCGTCACTGTAAACAAGCCTCATGCCCTTGCCGCCGCCACCCGCCACCGCCTTGAGCAAAACGGGATAGCCTATGCTCTGGGCCAGGGCTCGCGCCTGGGATTCGTCGGTCGGATTGTTCGTTCCGGGCACGGTGGGCACTTCGACGCGCTGCGCAAGCTGGCGGCCCGCCGTTTTTGAACCCAGGGATTCCATCGCCTCCGCTGGCGGCCCTATGAAAGTGATGCCCACTTCGCTGCACGCGCGTGGCAATGCCGGATTTTCCGCAAGAAAGCCGTACCCGGGATGCACGGCGTCGCACCCAGTACGCCGCGCGACGTCCATCAACTTGTCAATTCGAAGATAGCTCTCGCGCGAAGGAGCTGGTCCGATCCCGTAAGCTTCGTCTGCCAGCTGAACGTGCAGCGATTTGCGGTCGACTTCGCTAAATACCGCGACAGATTTGATGCCGAGTTCGCGGCAGGCGCGGAGGATGCGCACGGCGATTTCGCCGCGATTGGCAATCAGAATTTTTTTGAACATAGGGTGGAGCGAGGAAAGAGTTTAGCATGGAGAGAAAAACACGCTAATCCTCGGTCTTCGCGTGTTCCGTTTCCGTTACTTGAGCAGCTTCTGCAGGTCCCTCCATTTAACGAGCACAATGTGGTTTTCCTCGAGCATTTTCTTGAACTCGGAGCTCCTTACAAAATTATAATCCCGCTGACGCCATGCCGCGCCGTAATCGGGATGGTCCAAGGTCACTGCTTGCAGCTCCGACTCGTCGTGACCAAGATGCACGATCATTTCCGAGAGTCCTGGCCTCAAATTCTTGACCGCCGTTTCGTAAAACTCTCTCCATTGGTCCGCGTGCACCGTGGGATTGGCCATTACCACCTCATCTGCAACGGGATCCTTCGGAGAAAGTTGCGACAAAAACTTTAGAGGGTCGGCCGGAATGCGCGGCGCAAGAAAGGGCAAATGATATTCATGAGCGACCTTCACATAAACTGCGAAGAGTTCAGGCTTCGCAAAAAGCACGCCCATGTGACTATCTAGGTGCGTCGGATGAATTCCTGCAGCTATGGCTCGTTCGATCTGTGCACGAATTTCGCGCTCCGCCTCTTCCGCCTTGATGTTTTCTGCAGCGGGCGAGGTCTCTGGCCATAAGTAGCCCGAGGGATCGAGAAGACTGGGCACCTTGTCTTTGGACTCCACGGGCCCCCAGCGATAAATTTTCCATTCGCTCGTCAGCGTCAGGTGCAAGCCCAAGTCGGCTTCAGGATGCTCCTTTGCGTACGCGGCGACTTCGTTCAGCCAGGGACACGGCACCATCACGCTTGCGGAAGTCACCGCATTTTTATCCAAGGCGTCAAAACTTGCGGAATCCACGGAATGCGCCACAGCTAAATCGTCCGCGTGAACGATGAGTAGCTTCGCATCCGGCGGATAGCCGAGGCGCTCTGCAAGAGTTTTAGTTTGTGCACGCCCACACGCAGCAACCACCAGCAGAAGAGCAATTGCCACTGCGGTTGTTCGCATGCTCATGTAATACTCCCTTCACCATTTACAACCGCAAAAAAGTAACACGAAATGTGAAATGCACAGATCAGAAATCCTGTAGAACAAACACTCAGGCCGCATTAGGCCACTTTTTGCGGTGGACGCTGCTGCCACGGCGATTCGGCGGAAGATGGAGAACATAGCGAAAGATTTTCTCTCTCAGGCGCTTACGATGGTGTATACAAGAACTCTCTCTTTTCACGGAGGATTCACCGGATGAAACGGACCTGTTTGTTCCTCTCGCTCGCCCTGATGGCGGTTTCGCCCGCACTCGC
>JAWOLO010000318.1:0-2814 GCA_033853375.1 Terriglobia bacterium | reverse complement strand
ATCCGCTCGCCTTCCAAACCCATTTTCGCAAAATTGTCAGTGGGCGACCGGAAAAACAAGTCCTTTCCTGTTGCGAGCAAGCTGCCTTTCGGTCCGAACACTTCCACTTGCCCCATGCTGTACGGCCAATCCCACGAGGCTTCGATAATCGCCTGCCCGTCGGGATAATCCAAAATGATGGTCGCGTCGTCGTCCACCCGATTGTGTTGGTCAACTTTCAGTTTCTGCGTCACTGCGGAGACACGCGTGGGCCGTCCTTTCAGCCATACCGCCCATTCCGCGCCGTAGCAGCCGAAGTCCATGATCGCGCCGCCGCCGTTCTTCACCGGATCATAAAGCCAGTCAGCAAAATACTTCGATACGCTGATTTCTTTCGGGCCCTGATGGCCATATTGCACAATGATTTTTTGAATTGGTCCTACCTGATCTCCATGCACGCGGTGATATATCTCATGCGTCGGCGCAACCCAAGCATTCCAGTAGTTCACCATCACTTTGATGCCTGCCTGGTTTGCTAGCCGTTCCATCTCGCGCGCGTCCGCGGCCGTTGTGGCCATCGGCTTTTCCGTGGAGTAGTTGATATGCCGCTTGGCACACTCGCGCAGAATCTCCAGGTGCTTGTCGTTTTCCGTCGTTACAATGACGCCGTCCGGCTTCGTCTCGTCCAGCATCTTCACGTAATCGGAATAAAACTTCACGTTGGCGGGTAGTCGCGCCTTGGCTCGCTCTACCAGTTCGGGGTGGCTGTCGGCGATGGCCACCAATTCGGCGTTTGGTTCCTCGCTCAAGTCCTTAAGCAATCCCCACACGTGATCGTGGTCGAGCCCGACAATCGCCAGCTTCGTCTTCCCATTTGCCGAATTGGTTTGGGCATGAAGCATCGGAACTGATGCTGCCAAACATGGAAGGATCGAACACAGGACCAAGCACGGCAGCAATAGTTTATGCATTTTCATAAGCGCTGTCTTTCGCACCGGTCTGAGGAAACTCGTATCCCTTGGAAGAGGGCAACGCATCCAAAAGTCTTTTCGCCCTAAACTTCCATGTCAAGTTACCGGGATGTTCTCGCCGTGCTCCCAATTAATGTGATGATTCTAAGGCACTTGGAAATGCTTCTGTCCAGCACCGCTCCAAGCTGGTGAATTCCGAATTGGGATTGCGTCACATCGAATTCTCGACGCTAGTTTTGCACGCGAAGAGCCGCTTGATTCCTTGACTCCCCCAACGCCGCTGCTGCCTTTTGCGCAATCAGCTGAAAATCTTGGTTGGAAGCCTCTTTTTGCAACGCCTCGAGATAGGAACGCCCCGCAGCTCGGTCGCCAGACTTTAATTCGATCTCTCCAAGAGCCAGCCGGGCTTCATAGAGTTCCTCGGCAAAAGTAGAAGCACCCGCAGCCCCTATAAGACTCTTGAGGATCGCCAGCGCATCGCGTACGTCCTTTGGGTCCCGCGAATTTGCTCGAACGCGTGCGCTTGCCACGGCCGCGGACAATGCCAGTTCTCGATTATGCGTATCGGAGGCAACCTTCGCCGCTTGCTCCACCCTCTGTCGCGCTTCCGATGTCCGGCCGCTGGCAAGCAACGTCCGAGCGAGCAAGAGATTCGCTGCGGCTTCTCCGCCCGGCGTCTTATTGGCTTCATACACCTCGGCCGCGCGCCGCGCAGTCATTGCGGCTTCCTCATCCTTGCCTTTGTCGAAGAAGAGTTCGGCAAGATACAAATCGATGCGTCCCACTTCGGTCTTGTCCCCAATCTCTTCAAACTTCTTGCGCGCTTCGGTTAGGTCACGCAACGCTTGTTCCGGATCTCCCTCGAGCCTATGAATGCGTCCCAGCCCGGACAGGGCGTCCGCTTCTCGGCCTGGATTCCCAATGCGCCTGCAGATTTCAACCGAGCTCTGATAAATTTCTTTCGCGTTCTGGTGATTTCCTAGAGCCAGATAGACGTCCCCAAGGCCATTCTCAGCGAGCGCCTCCCCATTCTGGTCGCCCACTTCCTGATAGATGGAAAAGGCCGCTTCATAGCCACGCCGGGCGCCCTCGAGATCGCCGAGATAAACCAAAATATCTCCGAGGTTGTCATTTTCTCCGGCTTGGCCCGTGCGATTGCCAATCTGGCGGTAGAGGGAAAGGACTTCCTCATAGTCCTTTTTCGCGCCCAAATAGTCGCCTTGGTTCTTCAGGGCAATCGCTCCAAGCGTCGTTGCTTCCGCCAGCCCTTCTCGATCATTCGCAGCGGTGTAGAGTTGTTTGGCCTGGCGCACTGCGCCTTCAGCTTCGGAAAACCTGCCAAGGTTTTCAAAAAGCCAGGCTTGGTCCTTGCGCGCTTTTGCAAGCAATAACGAGGCTCCCGCAGCTTGAGCCTTCTCCGCCGCTCTCGCCACAGCTTCCTCAGATCTTTTCGTGTCGCCGAGAGACCGCGAAGCATCTTCTTCTACAAAGTCGATGCGCGGATCATCGCACAACGGAGCAGGTAGCTTCCGCAGGATTGCAATCGTTGCCAGCGCATCTTTCCATTCGTTGGCTTTGTATTCGGCATTGGCGAGCGCCAGGCCGTATTCAAGATTGTCCGGGAAAAATTCGAAGAGCGCTCGATAGATGCCCGCCGCTTTCTCCCAATCCTGCGAAGTCTCATGATAGCGAGCCTCCACCAGGAGTCTCTCTGCGCGGGACAAATTCGCCGACAAATCAAAAGCTTTCTTCGCTTCGGCCTTCGCGTTCTCGTCATACCCGAGCTGGCCCCACGCCGTTGCAAGAGCCGCATGTGAAAGTGCGTAGCCGGGCTCCACCGCAATGGCTTTTTGCAGAAGATCCC
>JAWOLO010000317.1:0-15238 GCA_033853375.1 Terriglobia bacterium | reverse complement strand
GAAACCATGATGCCGATGGCGAGGCCGTGCGCGAGGGCGATGCCGAGAAGGCCGAGCCCGCCGGAGGCGCGAAGATATTGATCCGCACAGATGGAGCCGGCGCCGAAAAAAATCAGGGCAAACGTGCCGATAAATTCTGCGACGAGTTTTTGCGTGATGCTGTACATGAAAAGTTCCTCCCAAGATGGAAAGGAAGTGCACCGGATTCGAACGGGTGCATTCTAGCCGCAATGCGGCGTGGAATGCCAGTCCCGAAAGAGGTGGCAGTTTACCGTTAGCAGTTCACCGTAAAGAAGGAAAATGGAAAGTAGAAAAGGGAAAAATGGAAGGACGAAATTCGAAAATCGAAATGCGAAAGTGGAAGGAAAAGTGGAAGGAAAAGTGGAAAGTCAAAGAGTCAAAGGGCCGGAAAGACGAAATTCGAGGAGTGTGGTTGTTATGCTAGAGAGGCACGCTAGTGAGCACACACGGTTCGCCGCTGTAATCGTTCAATGAGACGGAGGGCGAGCGGCGGCACTCAGAAGTTCGCGAAGGCGGCCAATGGGAATTGCTTCGGCGGTATGGCCATCGCGGCCACGAACGGTCTGGGCTTTCAGGAGTGCGTTGTCGATAGCTTCTTCGGTCGCGTCGACAACGGCTTCAAACAAAGGGGAGAGTGCGTCTTCGCCGAGTAAGGAAAGAGCTGAGCCACGGGCAGCGCCAAACGCAATGCGGTTTGTGGTGGAGAAAGCAATGGCAAAGTCGCCGCTGCCGTTGCTCCCCGTCGAGCCTGCGCGCGCCATTCCCAGAAATGCCCGTGCCGCAAGGCGCCGCAATTGACGCGCATCGAGCGGCGCATCGGTTGCGATGATAATCATGCACGAGCCGTCCGCCGGATTTCGTGCGGACAGATCTGAGTTGCGGCTGAGTGTCTGGCTAGGCTGTAGCTCTTTCCAGATGGGAACGCCTGCAATCGTGAGGCGGCCCCCGAAATTCGCCTGCACCAGCACGCCAACCGTGAATCCGCCTTCTTTTTCAGGAAGATGGCGCGAGCTCGTGCCAATGCCGCCTTTCCAGCCGAAGGCCATGGTTCCTTCGCCGGCGCCCACGGACCCTTCTTCGACTGGGCCGCTGCGAGCTTCGCGCAGAGCTCGCTTGATATCGTCAGCCGCAACGTGGAATCCGCGGATGTCGTTGAGCCAGCCATCGTTGGTCTCGCCGACGACGGGATTCACGCTAAGAACGCTCTCGTTCCCCGGTTGAGCTAGGGTCCAGCCAACCAAGGCGGTTGCGGCCTCCCAAACGCTAAGGGTATTGGTGAGGACAATGGGCGTTTCGATCTGCCCGAGCTCCATGACTTGTGTGGAACCGACAAGCTTCCCAAACGCGTTGTAGACAAAAATTGCGCCGGCTACTTTGTCTTGAAAAATATTCCCCGTGTGCGGCAAAACGGCGGTAACTCCCGTTCGAACGTTTTCGCCTTTGACGATGGTGACCTGGCCCACTTGAACGCCCGCGACATCGGTGATCGCGTTGTTCGGGCCGGGATCGTAAACTCCTGGATGAATCCCGAGTTCGCGCGCCCGAGGACGATGCGACTGTTCCGCCTGCTGCGCCAGAAGGCAAGGAGTTGCGATAAGAGCAACAGCAATAGCGAGCAGCGTGCGTGTGATCACAATTCCGGCTCCTCTGGTTGCGCGATGCGGCACATGATATTACGCCGTATCCGCGGAGAAAGAGCATGCTGAATGTCAGCTATCGCGCCGCGGCTTTGACACGGGCATTGCCACTAGGGACGTTTTTGGCGCCGCGACTAGACCTTGCTTTTTGGAACTGCAAGGCGGCACGCAGGAACGCCAGCCAAAAGCGGTGCGGCGCTTCTGGGCGCGAAGAAAGCTGCGGTTGGAACAAAGTGGCGATAAAGAAGCGATGGTCGGGCAATTCGACCGCGCGAGTCTCGCCCTGGATGCCGCGAGCGCACACGCGAAGGCCGGCGGCCTGGAATTGCTTCTCGTATTCCTCGTTCACGCCGTAGTTGCAATAGTACTGCTCGGAGTCATCTTCGCTTCCGCAAATGGAATGCAGGCGTGTGCCGGGCAGAATCTTCAGGCGCTCCTCGCCAGAAGCTTTAGGACCGCCTTCGCGGCGATTCGGCAAGCTGCAGGAAAGCGGCGTGATGACATAGTGTGACGAGCCGGAATTGTTTTCCGCGCTGTCCGCGTCGCTGAGTTTCAAAACATTTCGCGCATACTCTAACAGAGTATATTGGAAGCCCCCTCAAGTTGCGGTGAAGGGCCAATCCCGCGTTCGGGCAAACTCGATGCCGCGCAACATTCCAGTGAAACTTTTGTAGGGACTCCCCGGCGAGGCAATCAAGCCATCCCAGCGGCTAAGAATTTTCGGCGCGTCAGCACCGTCAAGATTAGGTGTGGGAATCCAGCGCACCATGAGCGGGGCGTTCAGCTTTGTAGCGGCATCGTAGAGCGCCGCATTCGTTGCAAAGTGGGAATGATAAGTTGGCTCGAAATCACCAATGATGCCGATGCGAATGG
The DNA here is from genome assembly GCA_033853375.1 of Terriglobia bacterium. Classification (GTDB taxonomy): domain Bacteria; phylum Acidobacteriota; class Terriglobia; order Acidiferrales; family UBA7541; genus Acidiferrum. The sequence goes on along the minus strand of JAWOLO010000317.1, from coordinate 12,707 downwards.
CGTTGGGCATGGTTGACCTCTTCAGCCGTCAAATAAGCCGAGGACGCATGGAATCGAGTCGTCGTATAAGAACACACGCACCGGCCAGAGCCGAGAGCCAAATTGGTGTCGAAAAGTTGGAGTGGCACGCGAGAGGAGCGCGGACCATCACAATGTTCTACTTTGGCTTAGAGAGTGCCGGCTTATCGCAACTGAAAGCGGGCGCGCAGAGCGCGAAACGCATCCGCTAGAAGTTTGCCTAGCAGCACTAAATGTGGGTAGGGCCCACGAAAGGTTTGCGAGAAAGCCCACGCTGACCGGTTGGGGGCGTTCGATGCGAGTCTCATGCTCACCTCCAAGACTAGCGCGACGCGGCAGCGACAGGCGCGCCGACGGGCGTGAGCCAGTTGTGGCGGTCGGGTTTGGTACCGCCGGTGATAGCGAAGAATTCTTCCTGAATCTTGCGTGTGATGGGTCCGGCCACGCCTTTGCCGACTTGAATGTGGTCAACAGAACGGATCGGCGTGACTTCGACGGCGGTGCCTGCGAAGAAGACTTCATCAGCAATGTAGAGCATCTCGCGGGGAATCACGGTTTCCTTGCTAGGGATGCGCAGGTCTTCGGCAATTTTCAAAATGGAGTCGCGCGTGATGCCGGGGAGAATGCTGGTCGCGAGCGGAGGCGTGTAGAGCGTACCGTCATGGACAAGGAAAACGTTTTCGCCGGATCCTTCGCTGACATGGCCGGAGTCATCCAGGGCAATGCCCTCGACGAAGCCATTCAATCGCGCTTCCATGTTCACGAGCTGCGAATTCATGTAGTTGGCCGCTGCTTTAGACATGGCAGGCAAAGTATTGGGAGCGATGCGAGTCCATGAACTGACACCGACATCGACTCCTTTTGTAAGCGCGTCAGGACCGAGATAGGCGCCCCAACTCCAGCAGGCCATGTAAAGATCGATCGGAGAATTCAGCGGATTCACGCCAACGTCGCCATAACCACGGAGAATGATGGGCTTCACGTAGCAGGAATTCATCTTGTTGATGCGAACGAGTTCGCAGGCGGTGTTCGCGAACTCATCTACAGAGTAGGGAAGCGTCATGCGATAAATTCTGGCGGAGTTGATAAGCCGTTGCATGTGCTCGCGGAGGCGGAAAATGGCCGGACCTTGCTTGGTCTCGTAGCAGCGAATGCCCTCGAAAACCGCGGAGCCATAGCTGACGACGTGAGAGAGGACGTGCAGCCTGGCGTCATCCCAATTGATCCATTTCCCGTTGTGCCAGATTTTCTCGGTCGGCTGAATGGCCATAAGTGCTCCTCACTGCTCCTTTTGCATAAGGTTGCGTAGCGATGCGCCCTGAAAAATCAGAATAAGGGAAGAGGAGAGGAGCGTCAATTAGGAGAAGTATGGAAGGAGAAAGGCCGTCAAACCAAATTGGCGGGAAGAAGAGTCGCTATTTCGGTGCGTTGTTTGAAGGATTGGCGGCATTTCCGGATTGAATGGTCATCCTCATGGCGGGGCGCAGGGAATCGAGAACATTCTGAAAAGCAGCAAAAGCCGTCTGAGATTCTCGAAGAATGCGGTCGGTGCGATTTTCCCAAATGCCCAGAAAGAGAAAGGGGATGATCGTGCTTGCGACGAGAAGTTTGGCGCGGCGAGGGATTTTGGTTTCCGGTTCCCAACGGAAGAGTTGCATGGAGAGGAAGAAAGTCAGAATCGCCCAAAAGACAAGCGAGGCGATTTCTGTGTAACGGCTTACCACCGTAGCGGAATTCACGATGACTTGTTGAAAGGCGTTCACAAGATACGTGGCGGGAAGAAAAAGGCCCACGCGTTGCACGACGCGGGGAAGATAAGCGAGCGGAAAGGTCGCTCCGGAAAGAAAAATGAGCGGCAGCCAAATCAGCTGATTGAGGACCTGGGTTTCCTGCATGGTGTTCGTGACGCTGGCAATGACCAAACCGAGAGAGGCGAAGGAAATGGTGCCGACGGCAACAAGGACAAAAATGCCAAAAAGATTGTGGAGCGTATGAACATGGAAGATAAGGTTGGCCAGGAGGAGTTCGAGAATCACGGTGGGGAGAGTCAGGGCTAAATTTGCGACAACGCTGGCGGCGAGCATATCGCTGGTGGTGACCGGAGACACGTGGAAACGGCGGAGGATGCCTTGCTCGCGGAACATCACGATCGTGGCGCTGAGGCCCCAGAAACTGCCCATGACATTGAGCGCCAGAACCGGGCCCAGAAAATACGCAGCTCCAGTGGGCACGCTCTTGCCAAAGAAGCCCAGGTAGCCGAAGAAAAAGATAAACGGCATGACGATACTGAAAAAGAAAAACATTTTGTTGCGCAGGGCGAGGCGAATGCGCATGATGGTCAGGCTGGCGAAGTTACTCAATCGCGAAGTCTCCTTCCGGTCATTTCGATGAACACGTCTTCCAGAGAGGGCGTGGCGATTTCCAGGCTGACAAGTTCGTTGCCTTCGGCTTCCAGATGTTTCACCAGGGAGACGATGGTTTGCGGCGGACGCTGCGAGTGAAGCACAAAGGCGCCGTCCACTTCGCGCGCATCCGCGACGCCTTCGAGCGATTTGAGCTTGCCATTTGCTACTGGTTTGGACAGGCGTACTTCAATACGCGTTGTGCCTCCAGCGCGCGACTTGAGTTCGCGAGGAGTGCCGAGGGCGATCACTTTCCCATGGTCGATGATGGCCACGTGGTCGCAGAGGCGCTCCGCTTCTTCGATGTAATGCGTGGTCATGAGAATGGTTTTTTTGTCGCGTTTCAATTCCTCTATGATGTCGTAAATCTCCCTGCGAACCTGGGGATCGAGCCCGGCAGTCGGCTCGTCGAAAAAGAGGAGTTTCGGATCATTGACGAGCGCCATGGCAAGAGCCAGGCGCTGTTTTTGCCCGCCGGAGAGTTGGTTATAGAAGGCGTGGCGTTTTTCTTTGAGGCCAAAGCGCTCGAGTAATTCTTCCGGATTGCGGCGCCTTCTGTAGAAACTGGCAAAAAGGCGGAGCGCTTCCATCACGCGGAGCTTGTCCGGGAGCGCCGTAGACTGCAGAGCCGCGCCGATCTCGTGCTTGAGCGCCGTTGGGTCCTGCTGCGGGTCCAACCCGCAGACGGACACGTAGCCGCTGTCGCGGGTGCGAAGACCTTCGAGCACTTCCACCGTGCTTGTTTTGCCGGCTCCATTGGGACCGAGCAATCCAAAAACTTCGCCTTCCTCCACGGAAAAACTGACGCCCCGCACGGCTTCCACGTCGCCGTAGCGCTTAAAGAGGTTATCCACTTGAAGGATGGCGTTGCCCATATTTCTTGCCCCACCGCAAGAGGCCCAACTGAGAAAGAGGAATCTATAGCATACCCCAGAGTGGCACAGGGCTCCCAACGCCGCCCCACGAAGCGGCTCGCATTCACTTTCGAATACGTTTGCGGGGCGGCTTATTTTTCAGAGCGGTTTTCTTCGCCGGCCGCCAGAGGTGGCGCTTCAAGTCTACGCGAAATTCGACGACAGAAACGCCTTCGCTTTCGAGGAGCTTTTTTTGGAGCAAAGCGTGTGGTCCGCGAATGAGGATTTTTCCACGCTCGCCAATCACGCGGTGCCACGGAATACCTTTTCCGGACGGAGTGACGGCCATTGCGCGTCCGGCAGTGCGTGCTCCCCCCGGCAAATGCAGAGCTTTAGCAAGCCCTCCATAAGTTAGAACCTTTCCTCTAGGAATTCGTTGCACGAGCCGATAAACGGGATCCCATGACATTTGCCGTGACTCCTGAAAGCCAATCGCCATCAAAGCGGGGAGTTTCGCCATGGTAGGTGCGAGCCGCAGGAAGAACAAGAGAAAAGTGTCGCGGCAGGGTTTAATGAAGTAGGTTGCTATAGATAGAAGGAGAATCGCCGCGAATCTCAGACGCTTCGAATGAGCGGAAATGTGCGGAAAAGGACAGAATTTGTAAAATCAAGCAACGGCGCGGAGAAATCGATGGGAATCAGAAAAAACTTTGATGCGGTGATAACCGCAGGCTTGTTTAAGGTGAAGGCGTTACTGATACGGTGCAACTTTTCCTTAAATTCTGTGTCTAATATTGCAGGCGTAGTGGAAGCGGTTTACACTACGCGGCACGGAAAATGGAGCATGAGGTGAGTTAGGTCATGGCTTTCGTCCGCCGCAAAGGGAATTCGTTCTACCTGGTGCACAATGTGCGCCGCGGCGGAAAAGTGCAGCAACTGCATCTCGCGCGCCTGGGACAGCGCGCGCGCATTACCGAGGAGGTCGTCAAGGAAGTTTCGAAGAAACATCCCTTCGTGGAACTCAATTGGAGAGCTCTGCGAGAGCAGTGCAATCACTCCGCGGACCTGGCGGATCCCAACTCTCCGGCGGTCCAAAAACTTGTTTCCTCGCTTCGTACCCTTAATTTTGAATTGGCGGATCTGTTTCCGCCGCTCCTCCGAATTTCAGAATCGCCCGCTGTGGCAAGGGAGCTGCTCGTTCAATTGCGGCTCCTGCAGTCCACCATCCAGGTCAAATTGGAACAGTTTGACCGGGGCCGCGGGCGGTATAGCAACCCGCACGGGCGGGCTCGCTAGGAGGTGGTTATGAGCGACTACACACTCTCACTCGATCCGAACAAGCGCAGCGCGGAAACAGTCGATTTCCAGGCTGCGCTACGAGCGAAGATTGTGGGCCAGGAAGAGGCAGTGCAGGCGCTCGTTGACCTGTATCAAGTGTTTCGTGCGGGCCTGAACTCACCGGGCCGCCCGGTAGGGAACCTGCTGTTCTTGGGGCCCACGGGGTCGGGCAAGACACGTATTGTGGAAGCGGCCGCCGAAATCCTGTTTGGCGACGCGCGAGCGGTCATTAAGGTGGATTGTGCCGAGTTTCAGCACTCCCACGAGATTGCCAAGCTGATTGGCTCGCCTCCAGGCTATTTGGGTCACCGGGAAACCCACCCGCTGATCACTCAGGAGACGTTGGCGGCTTGCCATACGGACAAGCTGAAACTGAGTTTCTTGCTTTTCGACGAAATTGAAAAAGCCAGCGACGCTTTGTGGCAGTTACTGCTGGGCATTCTGGACAAGGCCACTTTGACTCTCGGTGACAATCGCAAGGTGGACTTGTCCAAAACGGTCATTTTTCTCACCTCTAACCTGGGCGGCGGCGAAATCACCGAATTGATGGAAGGCGGCATGGGCTTTATCCAGCCGAAAGACAAGCCGGCAAGCGGCTTGGACGAAAAGGTACAGCGCACTGCCGTTGAGGCGGCGCGGCGCAAGTTTTCGCCGGAATTCATGAACCGGCTGGATAAAGTCGTTGTCTTTCACCCCTTGCGGAAGGAGCAGTTGCAGGAAGTGCTGGATATCGAGCTAGGCCAGGTGCAGCAGCGCGTGCTGGACACCGCCAAGGGCCAATTTCTCTTTCGTGTGACTCCTGCGGGGCGCGATTTCCTGCTGCAGGAAGGCACGGACCAACGCTACGGAGCGCGCCACCTAAAGAGAGCCATCGAGCGCCATGTGGTTTATCCGCTGGCGAACCTCCTGGCCACCGATCAAGTGAATTTGGGCGATTTGGTATGCATTGATTGGGACAAAACACACAACCGGCTCACTTTCATCAGGGAAGGCGAAGGAGCACTCGTGGAACCGGCTGCCAGGAAAGCCGGAGCTGCCGCCGCTGGGGCCGAAGCGACCGACGGCAAATCGGCCAGTTTACCGGAGGAGGCGGTGGCGGAGGAGAAGAGGTCGCGCGCGGCACAATCCGGGGGAGGGCCTTCCACAGCGTCTCCGAGCCGCAAGAAGCAGGATCGCTCTAATTCGTAGTGCTATTAACGGCACAAATCCCTTAGAGCAAAACTTTAACAGTGACGGGGCGCACAAAGACTGCGCCCCTTTTTGTCGTTTGCCGCATGACACAAAGTGTTGTGCTCTTCTATACCGGTCTCTCATTTTTGATTCAATTAGGATGCAATCTCAAAAGGTGAGACGCCCTACAGAATTTGAAACCCTGTATGTAACTGAAATCAGTGCGTTTCCTCCTTAGCAACAGGCGGAAAAGAATTGGCATCCTCCATGCTCTATCTCATTTTTCGCGCAAAGGCTGAGACGCGCGTCGCGTTTGGGGGAAGAGACGCGGAGAAGGGGCAAAGCGATGAGAGCTGCTGTCCGACATCAACTAGACCCAAGCATCCGCAGTAACGATACCCGGGATTTTCATGCTTCCTTGCGCGCCAAGATCGTCGGCCAGGAAGAGGGTATACAGTCTCTGGTGGACATGTACCAGGTCTTTTGCGCCGGGTTGAACTCACCGGGACGTCCGGTAGGGAACCTGCTCTTCCTTGGCCCCACTGGTTCCGGAAAGACGCGCATTGTCGAGGCGGCCGCTGAAATCCTGTTCGGAGACGCCCGCGCGGTCATTAAGGTCGATTGCGCAGAGTTTCAGCATTCCCATGAAATCGCCAAGCTCATCGGCTCCCCTCCGGGCTACCTCGGCCACCGCGAAACCCATCCGCTTATTACCCAGGAAGCGCTGGCGGCCTGCCACACCGACAAGCTGAAGCTCAGTTTCCTGCTTTTTGACGAGATTGAGAAGGCCAGCGACGCGCTCTGGCAATTGTTGCTGGGCATGCTGGACAAGGCCACGCTGACGCTAGGCGACAACCGCCGGGTAGACCTATCGCAAACGGTCATTTTCCTGACCTCGAACCTCGGTGGCGGAGAGATCACGGAATTGATGCAGGGTGGTATGGGCTTCATTCAACCTGCGGACAAGCCTGCCGCCGGATTGGACCAAAAAGTGGAGCGCACGGCCGTCGAAGCGGCTCGCCGCAAGTTCTCCCCGGAATTCATGAACCGCCTGGATAAGGTCGTCGTATTTCATCCCTTGCGACGCGAACAATTAGAGCAAGTTCTCGAAATCGAACTGGGCCAGGTGCAAGAACGGGTTCTGGAAACCGCCAAAGGGCAGTTCCTTTTCCGCGTGACCCAGCCGGGCCGCGATTTTCTCCTCCAGGAAGGCACGGATCAGCGTTACGGTGCGCGCCACTTGAAGCGAGCCATCGAACGGCACGTGGTCTATCCTCTGGCCAATTTGCTTGCGACGGAGCAGGTGCATCTGGGCGACCTCATATGCATCGATTGGAACAAGGAACAAGATCGTTTGACCTTTGTTCGCGAGGGCGAAAATCTGGCTATACCGGCGCGCAAGCCCGAGCCGCCACCGGCCGCGCGCGCGGTTGCTGCGCGAAGCAAGGCGGCGGAGGCGCCGAACACGACGCCTTCTCCAGAGCCATCGCCGCGCGTCGCCCGCTAAATCGAGTTTCCTCCTGCTTTACCCCCCGCCCGGGTGCCCCAGCCACCCGGGCTTTTTCTTTTTGCCGCGTCCAAGTGCTAAAGTAATTCTGAAACGAGAATTTCTGTCGTGAGTAGGGTTGGAACCGTTACGGAGGCACGAGTGAGCGCTTGGAGCAGAAAAGCATTTCCGTCACGAAAGGGCGCGCTTTGGGCGCGGCTGCCGGTCGCAAGGCGCGCTTCTTCGGGGTGCATTGCCCTTTTGTGCTTGTGCTTCCTGCTCGCCCCGGCGTCTTCCGCTCAGCGCACGGTGCTCAAGCCCGGCTGGAATATGTTCAGCCCTCAACAAGACATCCAGTTGGGCAAACAAGCCGCAGTCGACGCGGAGAAGCAATTGCCTCTCTGCAATGCACCCAAAGTAGATGCCTATCTGACGCAGCTCGGAACGCGCTTAGCGGCGAAGCTCCCAACTGGCGGAGTGCAGTACCCTTTCGAATTTCATTGCGTGAATGACAAGGCCATCAACGCGTTTGCCTTGCCCGGTGGATACGTCTTCATCAATCGCGGAGCCATCGAAGTGGCCGACAATGAAGCGCAGCTTGCTGCCGTTATGGCGCATGAACTTTCGCACGTCGCGCTGCGCCATGGAACAAACCAGGCTTCAAAGGCCGAGTTCGCCAACGGTGTTCTTGGGATTGCCGACGGAATACTGGGTGGCTCGACCGGCGGAGCGCTGTTGAGCAAGCTGGGTGCGTTTGCCGCTGGAGGAGTGCTGCTGCGTTACTCACGCAGCGCGGAATCGCAAGCCGACGTGATGGGCACGCAAGTGCTTTGCGACAGCGGCTACGATCCGCGCGCCATGGCGCAGTTTTTTGAGAAACTCGAAGCCGAGACCAAAGGGAAGAATCCACCCGAGTTTTTCTCCGACCATCCTAGCCCCGAGCACCGTGTGGAACGTGTCGAGGAAGAGATCGACAAGCTGGGCGGCGTCCCGCCAAATGCCAAGCGCGATTCCTCGGAATTCGAAGCGATCAAACGGGAAGTGCTGGCTTTGCCCGTAGCAAAGAAGCTCACGCCGGCGGCTGCGGGGGCGGCAAGACCTCCTGCGGCCCCTTCGGGGAATTATGCCGAGTATCAAACCGCTGCTTACGTGCTGAAATATCCGGACAACTGGAAAAAGTATGCCGACAGCAGCAATAGCGGAAACAATGTTTCGTTCGCTCCGGAGGGCGGCGTGGTGGACGACGGCACAGGTCATGCCGCGCTTGCCTACGGGCTTATCGTGACCGTGGCTCAGGCCACCGGCGATCCCAATGATTGGGACGCGCTAAACAAAGCGACCCAGCAAGCCATTCAGGAGCTTCAAAAGTCGAATCCGAACATGAAGATAACGCGGCAATCGGAACGCGTTCGCTTGAACGGCCAGCCCGGCCTGGCGACGTATCTCAGCAACGACTCTCCCGTAGGCGGCCAGGAAACGGATTGGATGGTCACCACATTGCGACCCGAGGGGCTGGTTTCGTTCGTCTGCGTGGCTCCGCAATCCGCGTACGAAAAATACGACAAGACCTTCGATGCCATCCTCGACAGCGTGCGGTTCCAGAAGTAGCGCCGCTCGGAAGTGGGCTGTAGGCGGCGGGATGAAAATCGGGGAAAAGTCTTGCAAGAAGAAGGGCGTTCCGAATTTGCCGGAACGCCCTTTCTGTTTCGCGAGGCTATTTTAACGCAGGGGTTTACTCGTTTCCATTGGGGAAGAGAGAGGGCAGGACCTGCGTACCCTCTTTTTGTACTCCATGCAGACTTTGAGGATCGAGTCCCAAAGCTTTTAGGATCGTCGGCGCAACCTGCATGGTTTCCGCCGGGCTCGTGACCGTCCTGCGTTGCAAGCCAGGATTCGATACCAGCATGATCACGTTGGTGTCGTCATGGGAGAAGCCCCCATGTTCGGCCTGCTTCCGTTTGCTCCCTGAGTAGGTCACCCCGATGTTGGGAGTGACGATGATGTCTGGGGAGCGTGGATCACCATCCGGCGGCAGCCCTGGTTTGTTAAACATCTGCTGTAGCCCGCGGCCCCAGAAGATTTCGCCAATGCCGGCAACGTTCGCGGATGCGGGGGACGTTGTCTCTAGGGTTTCCGCGGCAGTTCCCGTGTCGCACGAGCTTTTCAGCCACAACAGGGAGACGTCATCCTCGGTCGGGCCAATCTGGCCGCCCGCGTTGGATTCCGAGTCCGGCAAGCAACTGTCCAGAATGTTGCTCGGTGAGGTTGTGACGACGCTCGTGGACTTCATCCGCACATAGCGCGACGAATCTATGGGCGACTGCCCGTGCTTGGCCGTAATGATAATCAGCGTGGAATCTAAGAGTCCTTGTCTACGCAGTTCCTCCACCCACTTGCCGATCGAGGCATCCACGAACTGAATCTCGGAGACCAGAGCCGCGCTTGGTGTTCCAATGGCGTCGAGATACCCGCCCGTTGCGAAGACCGTTCCGGTCGTGTCATTGTATTCAATCAGTTTTTGCCCCACGCTGACGGCCTGAAAGTTCATGCCGAAGATGGTCGGGACTCTTGTCCGTTTGGTGCGGTTGTGGTTGAAGCCATCGATCTCGTTGAGGATGGCGTTGACCTTGAGCATGTCATAGCACTGGATGTTCTGGAAGCTGTCGGTCCAGGAACCGGTTTGCAACGTGTCGATACTGGAGCAGTCTTGGCCCAGCGGCGTTTTGATTCCCGGTAGAGGTACGACATTAGAATTGATCTCCGGTGAGAAATAATCGTCCAGATTCACAGGAAACGGCGCGCCGCCCGGACCGGCAACTGACGAGTAGGCTGGATGCTTATCCGACCAGGCCGTGTAACCTCCTGCTTCATGAATCACTCCGAAAATCGTGTTGGTCCGGATGAAATTCCATGGGAAAACCGGCTTGCAGTTGTTGGCCGGGTCACGTGGCAGCTTCATGGGATCGATCGAATTGACGCCGCCGTCTCCGTTGGGTGTGCTGACGCCGTCGATTCCGTTAACGAATCCTTGATTTTTGTCGATTCCTTCTTCGTATTCGGTGGAAGTGCCATTGAAAACACCAGGAGTGCAAGTTCCGTGCAGAAGACCGTTTCCTGTGTCCGCTGCGGGAGGAGCGAGCGACCGGTCATAGGACACATCGTAAAAGGCGCCGGCCAAGCGGGGCGATGCCCCGGTAACTAGCGCCGTGAGTCCTGGAAACGAGTCGGAGGGTTTTGACGTGCTCGTGTCCAGGTAATTCGTAGCCGTCTCTCCCAACTCCGCGAGATGCGGACAATAAGGTTGACCTCCGTTCACTCCGCTGATCCCTCTCGAGCAATTGAGGTAGTCCAGCACGTGCATGCCATCAATGCTGATCAGCAGTACATGCTTGATATTGTTTCCTAAGCGCGATGAGTCGTTGGCATGTGCTGGCGGAGGAACGGTTGCGCCGACAAGACCAAGCGATAAAGCGATTGCAAGAATTCTTTGTTTCAAGAGGCTTCTCCTTTGGTTGAAAAACGAATGGAATTGATGATTCCGCCGTAGACACTAGGGGTACGTTGTTACAGGAGAGAAAACGGAAGTTGTCGGCTACATGAATCGGAGGTCGAAAAGTTGAGTACTAGTGCTCTCAGAAATGGAAGAAAACATACTCGTGGCTCAGGTTATGCACGACTCGCGGCCAGTTCTGCCGTCGGTTTGCCAGCATATTGCGTGCGGTAAATTTCCGCGGCGCGTTCGAGAGCTTCGGCGATGCTGCCGCAAATATTCTCTGCGCCCACGTGGCGCTCAAACTCCGCCTGCTTCATCAATTGCGAAGGCTGTTCCCTAGCGCCGCAGAGCAAAAGTGAACGACCTGATTCATGCACAGCATCGGCAAGGTCACGAATGGCTCCGAGCCCAGTGGCGTCGATCGCGGTCATGTTGCGCAAGCGCAAAATGATGATCGGCGGCAACTTGTCGAGATTGTGGAGAATATCCGCAAATTTGTCCGTTGCGCCGAACAGGAATGGTCCGTGAATGCGGTAAATGATCGCGTAATCTGGAATGTCCTTACCTTGCAACACGTGCACGCGGCTGTCTTCCACGTAATCTTTTGTAACGGGGCTCACGGTGGTGGTTCTTGAAACTTTGCGAATGAACATGAGCGCCGCCAGCACCATTCCGACTTCGACGGCGAACGTCAGGTCGGCCACCACAGTAAGTGTCATCGTCAACAGCCAAACCGTGATATCCGCCACACTCAGCTTTAAGATTTCCGGGATTTCTTCCCAATCGCCCATGTTGTACGCGACGATCATCAAGATCGACGCGAGCGCTGCAAGAGGCACACTTTTTACCAATGGTGCAGCGAAGAGAATAATCGCCAGCAGCGTCAGAGCGTGAATCATCCCCGCGACCGGAGTCTTCGCGCCGGAACGAACGTTTGTGGCCGTCCGCGCAATGGCGCCAGTGGCAGGCAGCCCGCCGAACATAGGCGAAATGATGTTGGCAACGCCCTGGCCGATTAACTCCACGTTCGGATTGTGTTTGTCATTGCTCATGCGATCAGAGACGACCGCCGACATAAGCGATTCGATCGCTCCCAGCATCGCAACCGTAAAGGCCGAAGAGAGCAACTGCCGGAAGATGTCGTAATGAAATTGCGGAATGACAATGGTCGGGAGCCCTTTGGGGATGCCCCCAAAGCGCGTGCCAATGGTTTCCACGTTCATGTGGAAGAGAATCACCGCTGCGGTTGCGCCGAACGTGACCAGGATCGCGCCCGGTATTTTCTTGGCATACTTCAAGCAGAAGATCATCACGGCAATCGAGAGAATGGAGACAGCCGCAGCGGGCATCGAGAACGTGTTCCATGCCTGGGCAAATGCTTCCATGCGGTGGAAGAAGTCTCCCGGCACGTGATCCATCTTCAAGCCGAAGAAATCGCGGATCTGCGTGCTGGCAATGAGAATCGCAATCCCATTCGTGAAACCAACCACGACCGGCCGGGGAAAATACTTGACCAGCGTGCCCATGCCCGTGATACCAAGGAGCACAAGCAGCACGCCCGCCATCATCGTGCACATAAACAGGCCGTCGATGCCGTGCTTCGCGATGATGCCAGCCACGACCACCACGAAAGCGCCCGTAGGGCCGCCGATCTGCGTTTTCGAGCCGCCCAGTGTTGAAATCAAAAAACCGGTCACAATCGCGCAATAAAGCCCCGCTTGCGGGGGCACTCCCGAGGCGATAGCGAACGCCATCGCCAGCGGCAACGCCACCAGACCAACGGTGACTCCGGCAATTGAGTCGGAAAGGAATTTGTGCCGGTCGTAATGACGCAGCAGGATTACAGATTTAGGCAGCCAGTCTTCGATTTCAAATTTCATGCTTTCTTCAATCTTCGAGGAGAAGGAAGTGAGTACAGTTTAGCAGACGATGAAAAGGCGCACTCT
>JAWOLO010000316.1:0-7615 GCA_033853375.1 Terriglobia bacterium | reverse complement strand
GATCCACCTGAGACCCTCTTGCGGGAAAGAAAATCAACTGAAAATCCGTATATTTTACGGTATGGTAGCGCAACACCGAGGCACCATCCCATGAAAGTGAAGGATATCCTCGTCGGCCCGATTGGTGTTCGCTCCTGCTGGCGGCTTTTGATCTTTCTGGGCATCGTCATCGCCGTGCAGGCGGCGCTGCAGGGAGTGGTGCTGCTAATCCTCAAGGCGCGCGGCGTCGTCGCGCCCGAAGGCTTGATCGCTATTGTGTTTCTAGTGGCGGATACGATCACTCTGCTTGCAGTGTTAATCGCCAGCTGGATCATGGCCAAGTGGGAACGCCAGAAACTCACAGACTATGGCTTGCCAGGAAAGAATGCCTTTGGTTGGAAATTCTGGGAAGGTGCGGCTTTCGGCTACGCGGGAGTCTCTCTTTTGCTCTTACTGATCTATCTCGCCGGCGGATATTCGCCAGGCTCGCTGGCTCTTCACGGCTCGGCGCTCGTGCAAGCAACGCTGCTCTGGTTGCTGGCCTCGCTCGCCATCGGTTTTGCTGAAGAATACTTCTTTCGTGGTTACCCACAGTTCATTCTGACGCAAGGCATGGGCTTCTGGCCCGCCGCGTTCTTGATTTCGTTTCTCTTCGGCGCGCTCCACTATTTCACAAAGCCCTATGAGCGCTGGCCGGACTGGGCCTCGACGGGACTGATTGCTCTCCTGCTCTGCTTAACGCTGCGCCGCACCGGCGATTTGCGCTTTGCCATCGGATTCCATGCAGCCTTCGATTTTGGCGCGATTTTTGTCTACTCTGGGCCCAACGGCGGGCGGCTTGCCCCCGACCGCATGCTGACTGCAACGTTCCACGGCCCCGACTGGCTCACCGGAGGCAAGCTTGGCCCGGAGGCGAGCTTCCTCGTGTTTCCCGTAATCGTCGCCATGTTCCTCGCCGTCCACCTTCTTTACCGCGCTCCGGCGAAAACCGCCAAGCCGTCTCCCTCGGCGCTTACTTTGTGAGGAGGGCGCACCGCACGGGATTTCTGTGCCGGTCGTTTGCCGGACTCGCGGCTCGTCGCGGCGAAAGCTATTCAACGATCAGTTCGCTGTGCATTCCTTTGTGGCCGAAACCACAAACATGGCAACACCGAAATGGATACGTGCCGGGTGTTTGGGCCACGAACTCAATCGTCGTGGTTTCTTTCTTTTTGAGCTGGAAGCAGTCTTGCCCCGAAGTAAAGATCAGGCCGGGCTTGCTGCCCGACGCAGCCCCTTCCGGGACCTTCTCGATTTTGAAGCCATGATCGTGGTCCACGGCCGTAATCTTGAGCTGAACCTTGGTCCCGGCCTTCACATGAATGGGCGACGGCGAAAATTCGTACTTCTTTGCCGTAACTTCGATGGTCTGGACGTTTTGGTCCTGGGCCTGAACCGCGATGGGTTCTTTCCAGAATGGATTGATCGTCAGAAGAAAACCTGCGGTTGCAACCAACAGAGCACACCTTGCAATCTGTTTCATAGCTTCCCCTCATGAAGCAAATCTATAGGAATAGCGGGCACCCACCCAGAAAGCCAGTCCCGGTACACCAGAATGCGCCAGGACATGACCTGCTCCTTGCAGAACGGCAAGGGCATTGTAGTTCCATCCCCAACAATACAAGACTGTCCTTTTCCTCTGCTTATTCCTTCCGTGGCAAACGAAAACATCAAAAGAGGCGCGTCCAAGCTTCTTTCCCATCTGCGCGACTTTATTGGAGGTGGCTTTGATGTCTCAGGCAAGCGCCTGTTTCTTCAAAAGGTGATCGCCTTAGGCATTGCGTCGCGAACGAAACCACAACCAGAGCACCATCAATGCGACGAACGCCCCTGTGGTATCAAGTAATGAATCATAGACCGAGGGGCCGCGGCTGGCCACGAACGTCTGATGAAATTCATCCGTAGCCGAGTACGCCGCTGCAATCAGCAACGCGGCGGTTCCCCAGGCCCAGCGCCAACCTGCTCGTCCGGCGCGCACCGCGCGGTACAGCAATACGAAATACACAAAGTATTCCGTGAAATGCGCGCATTTGCGGATGACGTGATGCATGAAGTCGTACTGGCTTTGCGCCAGCCCGGGAATCAGCCAGCGCAGAATCGGTTCGAAAAACCATCTTGTGTGCTCGGCGGAAAAAGGGTCCGTGGACATCGTGAAGATCACGCCCGACCACACAATCGCTGGTCCCCAAGTCCACAACCACGCCAGCGGGCGCGGCTTGGGAGTCTTCGTGCGAATTTCAGAAAAGCTTGGTGCGGGGCGGGGGTTGCGCCAGGGCTGTGAGTCCACGATTAGCGTTCAGCTCTTTCTGTTCTTCTCTGCACGTTTTCCGCTTCTTCGCGCCGCACAAGCCGCAGAAGGAAGGAGGATTCTTGCTTTCCAGAAATTAAGTTACAACAAACAACATCAGCACGAAACAGCGAAACACGATGCGGTGTCCAATCATTCCCTGTGCGAACGCCTTAGCAAAGCGCGCTACGCCACGGATCTCATTCCATACGGTAATTCGGCGCTTCCTTGGTGATGATCACGTCGTGCACGTGGCTTTCGCGCAGTCCGGCAGCCGTGACGCGAATGAAGCGACTTTTCTGCTGAAATTCCTTCAGCGTGCTCGCGCCCACGTAACCCATTCCGCTACGCAGGCCGCCGACCAGTTGATCCGTCAGCGCACCCAGCGATCCTTTGTACGGCACGCGCCCTTCCACGCCCTCCGGCACGGACTTGCCGCGCTCGCCCGTATCCTGCACCGTCGCGTAGCGGTCGGAGCCCGCCTCCATCGCGCCCGTCGAGCCCATCCCGCGATACGACTTGAACGTGCGTCCTTGATACAGAATCGTTTCGCCCGGCGACTCTTCCGTTCCCGCGAACAAACTCCCAATCATCACGCACGATGCGCCGGCAGCCAGCGCTTTCGAAATGTCGCCGGAATACTTGATTCCACCATCGGCGATGAGCGGCACATCAGCGCCTTGCGCGGCTCGCGCTGCTTCCATAATGGCCGTCAATTGCGGCACGCCTGCGCCCGTGACCACCCGGGTGGTGCAAATCGATCCCGGCCCGACCCCGACTTTCAGGCCATCCACGCCCAGCGAAATCAATTCTTTCGCGCCATCGTAAGTCGCCACGTTTCCCGCGATGAGTTGCACATCGGGCAGGCGTTGGCGGATGGCCTTGATCGCTTCCATTACGCGAAAAGAATGCCCGTGCGCTGTGTCAATCGCGAGCACGTCGACTTTCGCTTTGGATAATTCCACCGCGCGCTCCAAGAAATCTCCTGTGGCACCCACCGCCGCGCCCACGCGCAATCTTCCATGTTCGTCTTTGGTGGCTCGCGGATATTCCAATTTTTTCTGAATATCTTTCACGGTGATTAGGCCTTTCAAATTGAAGTCCTGATCCACCACGAGCAATTTCTCGATGCGATGCTTCTGCAAAATGCGCTCGGCCTCGTCCAGCGTCGTGCCCACGGGCACGGTCACCAGATTTTCTTTGGTCATCACCGAACTGACCAGTTGGGAATGATTTTTTTCGAACCGCAAATCGCGGTTGGTCAAAATCCCCGTCAGGCGAGACCCGCGCGTCACCGGCAGGCCGGAAATTTTGTATTTGTTCATGATTTCCAGCGCCTGGCGGATTGTAATGTCCGGGGAGATGGTGACCGGATCCACGATCATTCCGCTTTCTGAGCGCTTTACGCGGTCCACTTCTTCGGCCTGTTTTTCCGCGGTCATGCTGCGGTGCACGATGCCGATGCCTCCCTGCCGCGCGATGGCGATAGCGAGCCGCGATTCCGTGACGGTGTCCATGGCCGCGGACGCAAGCGGCACATTCAATTTCACTTTGCGTGAGAAATTCGTGGTGGTATCCACTTCCGTCGGCAATACCGTCGAGCGGCCCGGCAAAAGCAGCACGTCGTCAAAGGTAAGCGCGTCGGGAATCGAGCCGTCGTTCATTCCATCCTCACATTAAAGGATTGGCCCCAGAAACAAGGCGCCATAAAGCAACGCAGCCCAGCGGGTGCCCGCTGGGCCGTTACATAAACGCATCAGAATCAAAAAATTGCATCACGGTGAATCTTCCATTCTAGGGGGAGCCGCTATCTGGGTCAAGTTTTGACCGCTCGGGTCTGCTATCCTCGAATGCGGACGATTTACTGAGATAGAGAACATGATTCCGGAGTTTAAGCCACATCCGTTGCTGAAAAACGGGCATGCAATGACGATTGCGGCGGCCTTCGTGCCGCGGCGATTCGATATTCCGGCGGCGGAGGCGCGGCCTTTCCAGGTGGATAAGGACTCCCGGTTGCTCGGGTATTCCCACTGGCAGCTTGGAAAGAGAAAGGATGTGCCGGTTCTGATTTTGGTGCACGGACTGGAAGGCTCGAGCGATTCGAATTACATGCGCGGCATTGCGGAGAAAGCGTTCCATCGCGGCTTTCACGTGGTGCGTTTGAACCAGCGAAATTGCGGCGGAACGGAAGCGTTAACTCCCACGCTTTACAATTCGGGAATGAGCGGCGACTATCGGGCGGTTTTCGAGGAGCTTTCGAACGGCGAGGGCTTTGAGCAAATCTTTTTTACGGGTTACTCGATGGGAGGAAATCTCGTCACGAAAATGGCAGGCGAGTTCGGCCCTGCTGTGCCACGAGCACTCAGGGGCATCTGTGCGGTGTGCCCCGCGCTGGATTTAGCAGCCTGTGCGGACGCGCTCGAGCGAACCGAAAATTATCTCTACCAGCGGCGTTTCGTTTCCGGGTTGATGGAGCGCTACGCGCGCAAACAGAAGATGTTTCCTGAGCGCTATCGGCTAAACGGCCTCGGACCGATTCGAACAGTGCGCGAGTTCGACGATGTCATCACCGCCCCGCAATTCGGTTACAGGGACGCGCAAGATTATTACGAGTACGCGGGAGCCAAACGCGTCGTTGCGCAAATTCGCGTGCCCTTCCTGATGGTCACCGCGCAGGACGATCCTTTCGTGCCGTACTCATCCTTCGTTCAAGCAAGGATCAGTGACAATCCAGCGATTCAGTTCATTGCCCCGCAGCATGGCGGCCATTGCGGCTTCATTTCGAAGCACTCTGGCGCCGAGCGCTTTTGGGCGGAACAGCGCATCGTGGATTTCTGCAAGGCGCTAACCGTGGCCTAAACTTGATGCGCTCCTCAATTGCGCGCGTGCGGTTTTTCGGCGCCCACTTCAATTGACGTTGATCCCTTGGGCAGGCTGGACGAGGGCGCAACGATACTAATGATGCCTGCGTATTCGCGGCAATCCGATGAAGTGTTGAGATTGAAACGCGAGAACTATGAGAAAAAGACCGGGTGAAACCCCAATGCGAAGGCACTCAGCCGAGTGGTTTCTCAAGGGATACGGCAAAACCGGGAGTCAAAAGCTGCGCAGGACCGTCCGCCGTGATCACCATATCGTCTTCACAGCGCAATCCGAATTCGCCGGGAAGATAAATGCCGGGCTCATTGGAAAATGTCATTCCCGGTTCAAGGAAGGTTTTGCTGCCGCGCACAAGATAAGGATGCTCGTGGCCGTCGAGGCCGATTCCGTGCCCCAGGCGGTGCGTGAACGTTTTATAGTCCGGGCCAAATCCGGCGTCGGTAACGATTTTCCGCGCTGCATCGTCGACCGTACCGGAGAGCCGGCCCGCGCGCGCGGCATCCAGCGCGGCATCTTGCGCTTTGCGAACAATCTCAAAAACGCGCGCTATTTTTTCCGAAGGCTTGCCCAAAATCCCCGTGCGTGTCACGTCCGATTGGTAGCCCTCGACGGCGCATCCGCCGTCGATCAAAATGACGTCGCCTTCTTTTAGCTTTTGCGGCTTAATGGTGCCGTGCGGCAGCGCTGCCGAAGCTCCCAGCAGCACGAGCGCACCTCCGTGCAGGCTCATTTTCGAAAAGCCGCCTTCCACCAGCTTGCCGATCTCTTCCTGCGACATGCCTTCTTTGACCGACGCGAAAACGGCGCGAAAAACGTCGAAGGTTGCCTCGCAAGCCAGCCGCATCAGCTCGAGTTCGTGTGCGGACTTGCGGCCGCGGCACGCGATCGTCACCGGATCGGCAGAGACACATTCGAGTCCCGGGGCCACCGCGCGGAGATGATCGAAGAACGTGAAAGGCGCCGTTTCTTCCACGCCGATTCGTCCGGTTCGAATTCCACGATCTGCCAGCGCCGCTGCGGCGATTTTGGTCGGGCTTTGATCCTCCTGCCAGATGTGGACTTCCGCCGGGAATTGCAACTTTTCGCGCATGCGGCCTTCTTCAAATGCCGGCACGACGATGATGGGTTCGCCCGTGCGCGGAAGCAGCAGCGCAAGAAGCCGTTCGCTCATGCCCCAACGAATGCCCGTGAAGTAATAAAGAGAAGTGCCCGGTGCGACGAACAATGCTTCATATTTCGGATCGAGCTCGGTCATCAGTTTCTGAGCGTGCTCGAGCCTCCCTCGATATTCTTCCGGGGTAATAGGATGAACGCGCGAACCCAGCGGCTTGAGATGGGAGAAAACTTCAGGGAGAGAATCAGCTTCGCAGTTAGAAGCCGTTTTGCCGAGCGGCACGAGACCTGCGATGGAAGCAATGGCACTACTTCGCAAGAATTCGCGGCGCGATTTCGAAATTGGAGCACTCGAAGTTTGTTTGTGCATAGCGGCAAAGAGCTATATCTTTGCCGCCTTCTCTTGTCAATAGATTGCGAAGCTCAGGCAAGAAAAAAACGAGAGGGGGCACTGAATGCTCGCTCGCGGAGACTCCGAACCCAGAAGCCCGCAAACGCTGAGACCAGTCATGTGGAGTGCGGCAGCCTTGCTGCCGCTTTTCTTCGTTACTCCCGGGACTCTATTGTTTTTGCAAGGCTCAATAGTTGAAAGAAAATTCGATGGCGCGTCTTCGGATACGAAAATACTGGCTACGAGCTCGAATGCCGTTGCGACCCAGCGCCGGGAGTGTAAGTAACGTCCAGCGGCTGCTCGAGCGTGAAGTTTAGCCGCGCTTCCGACGGAATCCCGATTTGCTGGCCGTGGGTCCAGACCTGCGCGCCTGTTCCTGCACCACCGCCCACCGCCGCGCCGATCGCCGCGCCTTTGCCTCCTCCCGCAATCGCTCCGATGACGGCGCCGAGCGCGGCTCCACCGCCGACGCGTTCCGCCGTCTGCTTGCCGCGCGACTTCCCGACTCGCCTCACCTCGCTGCTGACGACGTTGTACGTTTTGCCCTGAAACGAAATGCTGGAGAGCTCCAGGGTAAGTTCGCTGCGGCCTGCCATATGGCCCGCCGATTTTGCCTCCACGAGTTTGACCTCGGCATCCGCGCCAGCCGGCACAATCACCCGGTCATCCACCACAATCGGCGCATCCAGCGAAGCTCTGAAAAACTGGCCCGCATGATTCCTTCTGGAGCTAATAGAATCAATCGTCCGTACAGTCACAATGGTGTTCTCTGGCACTTCCACGGTAATTGGTTCTGCGGGCGGCGGAGCTGCGGCTTCGCTCTCCGGCTGGGAAGAGGAAGCTGGCTCGTTCGTCGCCGGTGATGCAGATGAGGCTTCAAGATCGGATTCCGCCGGAGCGATCGACACATTGATTTGGTCGTTGAC
>JAWOLO010000315.1:0-13933 GCA_033853375.1 Terriglobia bacterium | reverse complement strand
CAAGGAGTTCACCCCTCCCGCCCCTGCAAGAAATTCAGAGCTGTGAACCTTTCCGAGGTTTTCCAAGTGTGTTGATTCTACAAGGGTTACGTGTGCCGCCGTGCGTGCGAGAGCCTGTCAGGCGGTGGCGGCTTCGGCTTGAGGCCTGACTTCGATCGGACCTTTTATTTCGGGCTGCGGGTGGAATTCGCTGGCGAATTCGGATAAGAATTGATCCATGGAGATGGGCGGGCGACCGATGAGTTGTTCGAGCAAGCCGTCGACGTTGCCGCCTTTGCCCTTAACGTAGTAGGCTTGCAGATCAAGAAGAGCGTCGGCTTGCCATTCGGGCATACCTTTGTCGAGAATGGTTTTGCGCTGCGTTTCTGCAGGAATGTCCACGTACTGAACGTCGCGGCCGGAATGTTTTGCGATTTTCTCGGCGAGCTCGGAGTAGGTCAGCGCCTCCGGACCATTCAGTTCGTAAATTTTTTTGGAGTGTTCGCCCCCAGCCAGGGATTTTGCGGCCACGACGGCGATATCGCGCACGTCGAGGAAGCTGACGCGGGCGTTGCCCATGGAGGCATGAAAGATTCCCTGAGAGCGGATGGAAGGCGCGTAGTAGGTCAGCACGTTTTGGTGAAAGCTATTGGGGCGAAGAATGGTGTAGGAAATCTTTGTGGACTTGAGCTTGTCCTCCACGCGGCGGTGCCAACTGGGGAAGGATTTGCGGTATTCGCGGGCGCCCATAGCGGAACTCAGGACGATGTGACAGACACCGGCGTTAACGCAAGCGTCGATCATGTTCCATTCAAATTCAATCAGTTGCGGAATCGGCGAGCAAACGATATAGACGCTCGTGACATTGCGGAGCGCGGTAGGCAGAGTGTCTTTTTTGCCGAAATCGGCGATGACCGTTGAAGTGCCCGCGGGAGCTTTGGCCGCTTCGGTGGCGGAACGGTACATGGCGCGGTAGGTTTCGCCGGTTATTGCCGTTTCCATGGCAACCTCATGCAAGACAGCTCTCCCCATAGTGCCGCTTGCACCGGTGACTAAAATCATGATGTAGCCTCCTGAAGGACGCACGCCGGGCACAGGCGGGCTGGGGGAGCGGAGGATGGCGTGACAAATTTCTCCATAATCATATAAGGCTATGGCAGGCTGGTCTAGAGGTTTTCGTCTATAAGCGGAGCGGTGGTCGAATCTGTTATGGGGTTTCCACTTTCTCGTCGCGCAACCCACCTTGTTGTTGAGCGGGCGTCGCTACTCCGATTCTTCCATAATTTGTCAGCTTTCTTTAGGTATCCATAAACCAAAAAGATGCCAAACCGAAGGACGCCAAAGACGCAGGGAGACGCGCGGGGCCGTTGCCTATCAGCGAAAGCACCTGGGCAAATATCGATCCTGTAAAACCAATTGCAGCCAACAGCACAAAAGAGTCATCAGACAAACCACTCCAGCGATCCATTACATCCATTACAAACAACACAGATAATCCGAGCAAAGAAGCAAGGGTCAAGCCGCCAAATGCGCTAATCCGTCTCCATCTCTTGGGGGTGAAACGCGGTTTTGCATTCCACCATCGTACCCAAGCCCAAATCAACGCAGGGACCGGCAGGATGTATCCTGCGAGACCTATTAGAATGAAGAGAATGAAGAAGACATTCATTCTTTCATGCCTCGATTATGGTCTCAGAGCGTGTTGTTGCACGCGGATGCCCTACGTAGAGGGGTCTTCCGTCGTAGGATGCTCCGCAAGCAACGGCTGCGCCAAGTTGAAGGGAGTACTTACAGAATTACGCTTTTCTCTTCAGCCCTCCATGGGTCAGCGCACGTACCGAGACCCAGGGGTTAGTTTGGCGCAAAAAATCCCAGCAAACCGTCGCAGCCGTTTTCTGACGGCGTCCTTAGCGCCGACCTTGGCTGGCAAGCGTTCTCCCGTTTGCTGGTTGTAAATAATGAACTCGCCCGTTTGTGGCTGTCCGAGCGCTCGGATGCATCTTCTTGCGGCTTTCAGTGTGTTTGCCGCTCCAATGAAACGGAGTTCTCCGTCCAAGCACATCGCCGAAGACCTTGGGGATGCAAAAGGGGTGTCGCACCCGCAAACTCCAAATCAGGAGAGAGATATTAGGGCGGTTCAGGCAAGCGTGCTTCCAAACTTGTCTACGCACTATCCGACAGTAGCCAAAAGATTTATGTGCGAGCGACCTGCTTGGCAGTTGTGGGGACGTAGGAACGAGTTTGCACAAAAGAAGAAATCGGCAAACTCATCTCGCGGGCCGATGCCGGGTGGCTAGATTCCGAAGCATCAACCGCCCACTAATTTCGGCAAATGTTTTTTAGGGACCGATGAGCCATAAAGCAGCCAAACCGAAGGAGGAAAAATTGCGGCAGGCGTGCGGCCCCCCTTTCCTATCAGCGAAAGCGCCAGGGCAAATACTGATCCTACAAACCCGATTGCAGCCAACAACACAAAAGAGTCATCAGACAGACCACTGCCCGAGGCGCCACACTACTCAGGTTGCCGATTACCTGGTGATTGGTGGCACCAAAGTGTTTTCGCGGTCGTAGGGGTCCTGACGCGAGCGGAGGTAGCTTGTAATTGCGATGCAGAGATACCAGATAAGGGTGTAAACGACTAGATTGCAGGCAAATGCAAGCCCGGTCCAGAATTTCTGCCAGCCGCTCATGAGCGCGCCGGGCTGGTTGAGTGAGGCGGCGAGGTGTGTGCCGGGAGCGGTGAGGACGTCAAGAATTCTGGTCCATACCGGGCTGTAGCCGAGATTAATTTTCGCCTCGAAGAAAAGCACAGTGGTGGCTACTCCCAAAATGAAGGCCCAAAGAATTTTCGATCTGAACATATCGCCTCCCACAAATGCAAGTTAGAGGCGAGCTGGGTGGCCTGATGGAACGTCGCCCACTATAGAGCAAAGCGAGCACAAAGGAAAAGCGGCAGCAAGGCTGCCGCACTCCAAAAAACTATGGCTGGGAGTCGGGCCGACGCTTGAGCGTCGGACGATCGTCATCTGTGGTGCTATTGGGATCGTTGCCGGTTGGCTGTTTCTTTTGTTCAGCCTTGGTACGCAGAGTCGGCTTATCCTTGGCATCGGTGACCTTGCGCGAGAACATGATGTTGCGGAGGCGAGCTTTCACCTGATCAAATTCCGAAGTGGTGACGATGTATTCCTGGCGAGCCGGAAGAATGCGCGCAATTTCCTTTTGCGTGTTCGCGATGCGCTCCGGCGTAGGCGGATGCGTGGAGAAAACCTTCGGGATGGTGCCGGGACGGCGCTTTTCATCGGCCTGGATGCGCTCGAAGAAAGTCACGTACGCGTTCGGATCGTAGCCTGCCTTGTACATGTACTGAATGCCTAGGAAATCAGCTTCGCGTTCCGCGTCGCGCGAGAACTTCAGGAAGGTTAGAGGAATGGCCATGTTCAGGCCTTGGTACATGGCATATCCCGCCCAAGTGTAGGGAATAAAAATCATGGCGGGAATCGAAGCCAATTGCATCAATTCGCCTTTGGTGGCCTGGCAAGTGCCGTGCCGCGCGGTTACGTGCGAAATTTCATGGGCCATCACGCCTGCGAGTTCTGACTCTTCCTGGGCACGCAAAACCAAGCCGCTGTTCACATAAAAAAAGCCGCCGGGAAGAGCGAAGGCATTAACCTCGTCCGAATCGATTACTTTAATCGTGAAGGGAACCTTGGCATCGGAGTTGCGCACGAGGTTCTGGCCAACGCGGTTGACATACTCGGTCACCACTGGGTCGTCAATGAGCTTTGAGGATTTCTCGACTTCCTGAGCGAGGCTCTTACCCAAAGCGACTTCCTTCTCAATCGAAAACCAGTTCATATGGCAACTGACTTTGCGGTTGCCGATGGCGTCAACGTCTTCTTTGGAATTCCTCGGATTGACAGTATCTTTTTGCGGGACCGGCTGCTCCGAGCCCGGTTGCTGCGCCTGCTGTTGCGTAGCCTGTTGCGTTGTTTTGGAGGGATCCTGCTGAGGGGGATCCTGGCTTTGGGGCACTGCGAAGGCCGGAATTGCCAGGAGGGCACTGCCAAGTGCGAGGCTCAGTGTCTGCTTCAGGATGGCGTTCATAAGGCACCTCTGCCTGCCCGTAGTATACACCCCCAAACCTTGGGCGGGGCTCAAATCCTTCAGGCATTATGATGTTAGCTGTAGAAAGAAGGTTATCTGCGGCGGCAGGACGGTTGGGGAAAACGCGGTGTCTGGGGCCATAAAGCTGGGCCACACGTGGTTCCACTGGCGGAGGCATGCCGGTCGAAAAGTGCTGTTTGCGAACGGCTATTGGCAGGGCCAGTTGACACTCCTTGAGGCGCACCCTACATTCAAAGAGGGTCGAACTCTAACTATCTTTTTGTTTAACTGTGAGTCTGATGAAAATTCAGGTAGGACAGCTCTGGAGGAAGGACGCTACCGGTGACATCTACCTGGTAACCCGCCTATATTCAGAGGCTCTACATACGATGGCCGTGCTTCGTAAGTCTGGAGCTGAGGGGGAGGCCCAGATTCGCGTGAAGGTGGAACGGAACGCTAAGGGTCAGACGATGCAGGGTTTTTCACCTGCGCAGGAAGAGGAATCGTATTAACCTCCAGGCATCACTCCTTGAAAGGATTGGAAGACCTAGATCGAGCGAACATCCATTTTTACAATATCTTCCACCTTCATTAGTTCCTTTTGCAGAAAAGGCTCTCCGTACTGAACTCCGATCATGTGGCCATAGTGCCTTGCGAGTTGGTTCATTTCCTCTTCCAACCGGTCGATGGCCAAGTGGACTTTGCTGGGTGGCTCGTTTTTCTTTGGGCGGAATTGCGAAACAAAAGCGAGGATGGCTTTGCGACGCTGCTCATACTGCTCGGAGATGTCCACGACAAAAGTAGGGCGCACATTAGCGTACGAAACGGAATATAGGATCTTGAACGGGCGATAGGCCTCGCCGACGATGGGCAATTGTTTGAGGCCGGCGAGAAAGCAGCCCTCGTAGCCAAGCTCGGAGGCATGGTAATGGTCGGGGTGACGCGCTTCCCAATAAGGCAGAATGACGGTTTTGGGGCGAAGCTGCCGAATGACCCCAGCGAGACGCAGTTTGAATTTTCGCGAGGATCTTACCTCGGAGTCGGGCACACCTAGAGTGTCACGCCAGCTCACGTTCAGTAGCTCGGCGGCGTCCGCGGCTTCTTTCGCACGGATCTTGGGAGTCCCTCGCGTGCCCATTTCGCCTGCCGTCAAATCGAGAATGCCTGTTTTGTAGCCAAGCTGAGCCATCTTCAGCAGCGTGCCGCCGCAGGTGAGTTCCACATCGTCGGGATGGGCGGCAATGGCGAGGAGATCGAGGTTCAAGGACGTGGCCTCCAGGTTGAGAAAAGGGGGATTCTACACCGGGTGTGCAGGACCCCAAAGGCTTGGGAGAGCCCGTCTCTGTGTTGGATGTGCTGCGGCTCGATTCTTGTGAGCGCACGCCGAAGCCGTGAAGGCACAGATTCAACGAGTGTCACTCGATGCGAAGGGCGGCCATGGGGTCGACGCGCATGGCGCGGCGGGCGGGAACATAACAGGCGATCAACGCGACCATCGCCAGCAAAACTGAAACGAGGACGAAAGTTGCGGGATCCGTTGCACTCACGCCGTAAAGCAGGCTAGCCATCAGCCGTGTGAGAGCCAGGGCGCCAGCGACGCCGAGCGCGATTCCTGCCATCACAAGCCGCATGCCTTGGCGCATGATGAGCCGGAGAACGTCCCCGGGACGAGCGCCCAATGCCAAGCGTATGCCGATCTCATGCGTGCGCCGGCTGACGCTAAACGCCAGAACGCCATAAATCCCGATTGCGGCGAGGCCCAGCGCCAGGGCCGCGAAGAGGACAAGTAGAAACAGATTAAAGCGCTGATTCGCAAGAGAGTTGCTCAAAAGCTGGTCCATCGTGGCGACCTGATACACGGGCACGCCACGGTCGAGCGCCGCGACTTCTTGACGAACCGTGGAGGCGAGTGTCGACGGCTCCTGGTTTGTACGTACCACGAAAAACGCGTACCAGAATCCCCGAAGAGGCGTGTACATCTCCGGTTTTGGCGTGACATTCAGGCCGTCCCCTTTCACGTTTCCAACCACGCCGATGATTTCGAGTGGACGGGACTGATGGCCAATGAGAATCTTGTCTCCAATCGGATCAATACCCGGCCAGAATTTTCTCGCCATGGCCTCGTTGATGATGATTGTGTTTTCGTTCTTCTCGTCCGCAGCAGTAAATTCGCGTCCCCGCAGCAACGGAATGCGCAGGGTCCGAAAGAAGTTCGCGCTGACGCCGCGCCAATCTGCGGCAAAAGCTTTCGCCCAATCCGGAATCGTACCGTCAACAATGAGAAAGGTGCCCCAATCCGATTCGCCGCTCAATGGCAGCGTTGATGCTGCGGCGGCGGATTGCACGCCCGGGAGCGTTTGGAGCTGTTCCATAAGCCGGTCAAGATAAGTACGGGTTTGTTCGAGTTTCGGATAGGCGCCCTCGGGAAGCGCAATCTTCATTGTGAGCAAATGCTCCGTCTGAAATCCTGGATTTACGCGATTCAAGTACACAAAGCTGCGAAGCATCAAGCCTGCGCCGCACAACAAGAGTAGCGCCAGGGCCACCTCTGAAACGACAAGGGTGCCTCGTAGCCGCCGGCCCCGGACGCTTAGTCCGTCGCCTTGCCGGCCGTCCCGCAGCGAGCCTTGAAGGTGGGGTCGCGATGCCTGCAGCGCAGGGATAAGGCCCGCGAGAATTGTGGCCAGCACAGCAACAGCGGACACAAAAGCGAGCACTGGCACGTTCAGGCGAAACGATTGCATCCGCGGCAAATGCACTGACGTCAGCGAAACGGCTAGCTGCAATCCCCATTTTGCGAAGGCAAAGGCGAGAGGGACGCTGATGCAAACGAGGATGAAAGTTTCCGTCAAGCTCTGGCGCAACAACCGCACGCGATCCGCCCCGAGCGCTGAGCGCATGGCGAATTCTTTTTCGCGTGCCAAGGCACGCGCCAACATAAGATTTACGATGTTGGTGCAGGCGATCAGCAGGATGAAGCCGACAGCCCCCAGCAGTACAAACAGCGACGTCTGCACATCTCCCACAATTTCCTTGAGAAGGGGCTGGGCACGCACGTGCCAATCGGCGTCCGTATCCGGATACGCTTTCGCCAGACCCTCTTGAATGGCCTCGATTTGAGCTTCGGCTTGCGAAAGGTTCGCCCCAGAGCGCAACACGCCTAGTACGTGATAGGCGTGAGAAACGCGGTCGTGCAGTCCGGAATTGCCGACCGTGCTGCTTGGTAACCAAATGCCACAGCCCTTCGGAAAATCAAATCCGGGAGGCATCACGCCAATGAGAGTGTAGCTTTCTCCGTCTAACAGATAGTTCTTATAGATGGCGTTCGGGTCACCGTTGAAGACGCTGCGCCAGAGCGCATCGCTTACGAGGAAAGCCTTTTCGCCACCGGGAAGTTCGTCGCTTGCGGAAAAACCGCGGCCGATCGCGGGCTGGACGCCAAGGATGGGGAAAAAGCTGCTCGTCACGGTCGAATAGCGCTCGCGCTCCGTTGAAAATGGCCCGCCCAGTACGATGTCATTAGAGGCTTTGATCAAATAGTAGGCGGCGGTTTGCTCGAATACGGTGTTTTGCTCCTTCCAGGCCAGGTAGTCGGGATAGGATACGCCGCCGCTCTCTACGCCGCGAGACTTATACTCCGTCAGATCCACGAGGCGATCAGCATTTTTGAAAGGAAGCGGGCGCAAGAGGACAGCCTCAACCACGCTGAAGATGGCAGCATTGGCGCCAATGCCAAGGGCGAGGGTGAGGACACAAACCGCGGAGAAAAGGGGATTGTGCAAGAGCTGCCGAAGTCCAAAGCGAAGGTCAAAGAAAGAATCTTCGACCCAACGCGCGAATCTGTTCATCAAAGCACCCCGTATGTTGCGCAAAGTTTGGAGCCGACCATTTCTGTTTAACCTTCCTGACGCGGAGGAGCCTACGAGTGTTAACAAGAAATAAGCTGCGTGCCGAATTGTCGGGCCAACCGGGCGAAAGTCGTTATCCAGATCAAAAAAGAAGGGGAACACGGGCGTCCCGGCGAAAGCGCCTGTATCGTGGTATTTTCTTTGCCCATGAACGCTCCTTTGCAGGGCAAGGTAGCCTTGGTTACAGGTGCCGCGAAGCGCCTGGGCCGCGCCGTAGGATTGCGCTTGGCCGAGGAGGGCGCGGACATTGTCATTCACTACCGGAGCTCGCAATCCGAGGCTCAAGTCGCGGTCAAAGAGATAGAAAAGCTTGGCAGACGAGCCGTTGCCATTGGCGCGGATCTTGGCAGTGTGGCGGAAATCAAGCGCCTGTTTGACGAAGCCGGAAAATATTTCGGGCGGCTCGATATTCTGGTGAACAGCGCTGCCAATTTCTTGCCCGCGAGTATTGTGTCTACGACAGAGCAGATTTGGGACACAACGCTCGACACCAACTTGCGCGCGCAGTTCTTTTGCGCCCAAGCAGCGGCTCCCTGGCTGAGAAGAACGCAAGGCGTGATTATCAATTTCGCGGATACTGGCGGACTGCTCGGCTGGACGGGTTATATTCCCCACTCGGTTTCTAAAGCGGGTGTGATCATGTTGACGAAAGTGCTGGCAAAGGC
Source organism: Terriglobia bacterium (assembly GCA_033853375.1). Classification (GTDB taxonomy): domain Bacteria; phylum Acidobacteriota; class Terriglobia; order Acidiferrales; family UBA7541; genus Acidiferrum. The sequence goes on along the minus strand of JAWOLO010000315.1, from coordinate 5,277 downwards.
GCTCGCGCCCGAAGTGCGCGTGAACGCCGTCGCGCCAGGGACGATTACTATGGAAGGTGATCCGCCGGAGTGGGAAGCCGACTTTATCAAGCTGGCGCCACTGCGCCGTTCAGGCAAGCCGTCTGACATCACCGACAGCGTTTTCTTCCTGGTGCACTCGAAATTCATTACCGGGCACGTGCTTGTGGTGGATGGGGGCCGCACGCTTTAGCGGTTCGAAGCGGCGCGGCCAAGAAAAATCCCCCAGGCTGCGCCCTGCGCTACACGTTGTTTTGCCTGATTCGACTAAGTGTCTACTTCTCCGGAAAAATTTCTCCCAGCCCTGTGCAGAGAATTGCGGCGCGGTGTATCCTAATACACTGACAACTTTGCGAAATTGCGGGAGAAGAGCGTGTCAACCGCACAACAACCACAATTCGAGGGACCAAATTCAAAGATGGGTAATGAGACGGCTGTCAGGCAGCAACACACGATTGAAGACGTGGAGATTCAGGAGTGGCTGGAATCGCTGGACTCCGTCCTGGAAACCAGCGGCCCGGAAGTAGCCGCAGAAATTTTGGAGCGGCTGCGCGCTCATGCAACGGTCAGCGGCATCGACCTGCCATTCAGCGCGAATACGCCTTACGCCAACACGATTCCCGTGCGTTTGCAGCCGTTGTTTCCGGGCGACCAGGAACTCGAACGCCGTATCAAGAGCCTGGTTCGCTGGAACGCGCTGGCCATGGTGGTGCGCGCGAACCGCATCGAGCACAACATCGGCGGGCACATCTCCACCTATGCTTCCGCCGCGACGCTGTACGAAGTCGGCTTCAACCATTTCTTCCGTGGCCGGACCGAAGAATTCGAGGGCGACACGGTTTATTTCCAGGGCCACGCTTCGCCGGGCATCTACGCGCGTGCTTTTCTCGAAGGCCGGATTAGCGCGCAGCAACTGGAGAACTTCCGGCGCGAACTGAAGCCCGGCGGCGGGCTTTCTTCGTATCCGCATCCGTGGCTGATGCCCGATTTTTGGGAGTTTCCGACTGTTTCCATGGGTCTCAGCCCTCTGATGGCCATCTATCAAGCGCGCTTCAATCGCTATCTTGAAAATCGCGGTTTGAAGCCGCACACCGACGCCAAAGTGTGGGCCTTTGTCGGCGACGGCGAAATGGATGAGCCTGAATCCCTCGGCGCGATCACGCTGGCCTCGCGCGAGAAGCTTGACAATTTGATTTTCGTGGTGAACTGCAACTTGCAGCGACTCGACGGCCCAGTGCGTGGCAACGGCCAGATCATTCAGGAACTAGAGTCAGCGTTCCGCGGAGCCGGCTGGAACGTCATCAAAGTGCTCTGGGGCAGCGAGTGGGATCCGATTCTGGAGCGCGACACTGAGGGGCTGCTTGTCAAACGCATGGGCGAGATGGTCGACGGCGAGTACCAAAAGCTTGTTGTTTCTTCTGGTGCGTACGTTCGCGAGCATTTCTTCGGGAGCGACCCGCGGCTGCTGAAGCTTGTCGAACCGCTGCCGGACGAAGCGCTGCGCCGCTTGCGCCTGGGAGGCCACGATCCGCGCAAAGTCTATGCCGCTTACAAGGCGGCGGTTGATCACCAGGGTTCGCCAACGGTCATTCTTGCGCGCACCATCAAGGGCTACGGCTTGGGCGAAGCCGGCGAAGGCAAAAACGTCACGCACCAGCAGAAGAAACTCAACGAGGACGAGTTGCGCGAGTTTCGCTCGCGCTTTGGCATCCCGCTCAGCGATGAAGATTGCATCGAGCTTCCGTTCTACCGTCCACCGGAGGACAGCGAGGAGATTCGCTATCTGCGCGCGCGCCGCGAAGCGCTGGGCGGTTACGTCCCCCAACGCAAAGTGCGCTCGAAGCCAATCGTTGGGGATCACGACGAACTCTTCAAAGAATTCTTGGAAGGGAGCGAGGGCAGGGAAGTTTCCACAACCATGGCGTTTGTGGTCATGCTCCGCAAGATGCTCAAGGATCCGGAGATTGGCAAGCTTATTGTGCCCATTGTTCCCGACGAAGCGCGCACGTTCGGCATGGAATCGCTGTTCCGCACCGTAGGCATCTACTCTAGCGTGGGCCAGCGTTACGAACCCGTGGATGTCAACACGTTGCTCTATTACAAAGAAGCGAAAGACGGGCAGATTCTCGAAGAAGGCATTACCGAAGCGGGCTCGATGGCTTCGTTCATCGCCGCGGGTTCCGCGTACGCTACGCATGGCATCAATACGATTCCGTTCTTCATTTATTACTCGATGTTCGGCTTCCAGCGGATTGCGGATTTTATTTGGGCAGCCGCGGACATGCGCACGCGCGGGTTTTTGCTGGGCGGCACGGCCGGGCGAACCACGCTTGCCGGCGAAGGCTTGCAGCACCAGGACGGCAACAGCCATGTCCTCGCGCTGCCTGTGCCCAACCTGAAGGCTTACGACCCCGCGTTCGCATACGAGATTGCGGTCATCGTTCAAGACGGCATTCGCCGGATGTACAAAGAAGGCGAAAGCATCTTCTACTACCTGACGGTCATGAACGAGCCGTACGCCATGCCGTCGATGCCGGGCGATGTGAAGGAAGGCATCCTGCGCGGAATGTACCGCTTCCGGAAAGCATCGAATGGCAAGGCGAAACTGCGCGCTCAATTGTTTGGTAGCGGCGCGATTCTCAATGAAGTCCTGCAAGCCCAGGAAACTCTGGAGACCAAGTATGGCGTGGCCGCGGACGTTTGGAGCGTCACCAGTTACAAAGAGTTGTACAACGACGGCAACGAAACCGAGCGGTGGAACCGGCTGCATCCTGGCGAGAAGCCGCGCGTTCCATACGTCACGCAATGCCTTGCGGACGCGCCGGGCGTGCTGGTTGCCGCTTCGGACTACTTGAAGGTCCTGCCGAATATGATCAGCAAGTGGGTGCCACGACACCTGGCTTCGCTCGGCACGGACGGCTTTGGCCGCAGCGAGGGCCGCGCCTCCTTGCGCGATTTCTTCGGCGTCGATTCGCGATTTATCACTTTGGCCGCGCTGCACGAGCTGTTCGTCGACGGAAAGATCGAAAAGTCTGTGGTGGACAAGGCCATCAAAGATCTCGGCATCAACGCAGAAAAACCCAACCCCATAACCTGCTAGGTGTAAGAGTCCTCGAAGGTTGTGTTCACGGCGCAAAAAGCGTAGGGGTGCCTGCAAATGACCTCGCCTTCGCTCAAGTCCTTGGCGCTTTGCTTGTTTTTTCTCGCCGCGTTTTCTGTCAACGCGCGGCAAAAACGAGATGAGACGCTGTCGAAAAGGGAGCGCCGCCAAAAACTGTATCCGGAGTTGGTACGGACGGTCGATTTGGCTGAAGGTGCTCCAGCGCCGTTACGGGCGCTAGCTTTATTGCGCGTCGCCTCAGTTCCTCTGAATAAAGATGAGGAGTGGAAGCGCGATCTGCTGGAAGAAGCGTTCGATGCAGCATCGCAATCTCCCATCAAATGGCGGGTCAACTACGTGTCTTTTCCCGAAGGACCTCTGCCAGCGGGACTTCCACGAAGAATCCTCAAAGCAATGGAAATCAATAACAGCGGCTTGGACCGTCTGACCTTGCAAACCGAAATCGTTCTAGCGATGTTGCCTGTGGATAAGCAGGAAAGCCTCACGCTATTCCATCGCATTGCACCTTTGGGTCTTGCCCCCCTTACGTGTTCCGATGGCCTTGTCCCTAACGTCGATGCCTATTACCAGACCGCGACCCAGTTGGCGAAAGACGGCTTTACCTTGCCGCAGCGAAACAAGAGGGAACACCTGCAGTTTCTCCGCGGGCTTGCGGAGTCTATGACCTCTTCGACAGAGGTTGGGCCGGCGGCCCGAATGTTGTTGGATCAGCACCTATCTTCCAGCGAAACGGGCGTTCTCGCGGCTGTTTTCGGGCATCAACTTGGCGAGCTGCCTCTCGACTGCCGATCCTTTTCTGACCACTTGGATTCCACAAGCAAAAACGTGATGAGATTTGCAGACTCATTGGAGGCGGGTGACGCCATTGCGCTGCTCAAAAGCTGGCGTGCTTACTTGGTCGGGAACTTGTCCGGGGTTCGTTGCGGGGAGACCGTTGATCCAAAATCGTATCCAGAATACACGACGACGGCGGCCAACGCCGTAAAGACATTCAATCTTCGAGCCGAGCACCAGGAATCCCTGACCCGTATCGAGGAACAAGAAATTCAGCCGGGCAAGATAGAACCGAAGCTTCCGGAGGAGCATGCCGTCATTTCCGAGCAAGCCAAGAAATTTCATGACGAGTGGTGGTGGCTAATGTTTGGCGGCCAACGCACGGGCTTGACGGACGCACAAAAGAACACCGCCGAATGGAAATCGCGCTTCGAGGAATATGTAAACGAAATTGAAAATCTGGAACCTTCAGGGGATTCAGATGCGGATCTGCTCGCGGGAAAATGCGACTTGATGAGAAATGCGGTGATTGCCGCGCCCGCAGGGCCAGAGCGCGATTACGTGCTCGCGCGATATGTAGCGCTCTTGAAGATTTCGAATATTCAACCGGAGCTTCTACCTCAATGGTACAGCGCGGTCCATGGGCTGATCGATATCATGCAATCTCTCTACAAGGACCGCCAGAGCGTTCTCAAATCTTTGGAATCCACAGGTGACCCGTTGCTAAGCCTCATGGCCGCAGTCTACAAACTCGACGCTTCTTACCAGAAAGAGGCGTCAGCTTCCCCTAATTAGCCGCAGGAAATCCAACTCCGCCAACCGGGTTTGTGACTGCTGCTTTTTCGAAGCCTGCGATCAGCGGCTTGGCTTGGATTATGCTGGCCTTCACGGCCGGCAAGGTTAAGGACGCGTCGTGGCTCGCCTCGCTGTCCCAGATTTCCGTCACCCAGATAGCGTTTTGGTCCATGACATCTTTCGCCAGAATGTAGCTGCGGCATCCCGGCATATTCCTTGTGCCTTCCTTCAGGATTTTGATTAACTCGTCGCGCTTGCCGGGGGCGGCTGTAAGCTTTGCGATTAAGCCGTACATGAGGTGCTCTCCTAGTGGACCCGTCCGACCAATCAGATCAGGCGTAACGGCTACTGCCTCAGTGGTCAAACACTGCAGAAACGTTCGGCGGTCCATTATCATCAGTTTGTTTCCTCAAGCATCTCTGCCGGTTTGATTTTTCCCGTAGCGAGATTCGCCACCAATCCCGCATTGGCCGCGAGGAAATCGTACTCGGCCAGCTCCTTTGGCAGTACCCATTTGACTTTCTCGAATGTGCGCGGATTAAGTGCACCTTCGGAAATTGCGGCCGCGA
>JAWOLO010000314.1:0-3860 GCA_033853375.1 Terriglobia bacterium | reverse complement strand
GCTCAAGTAGCTCATCGCTCTGGCCGCGAATGGCGGTCCCTGCAAGACACCGCTGTTTCAGCCGGCATTCTAAACGACGCTCCCGATCAATGGCAGTCGCTGCGGCGGGGAACCGACTACTACGACGAGTCACTTTTCATCTGGTTGGAAGCTGACTCGATCATCCGTCGCGTAACAAATGGCAAGCGCTCAATGGACGACTTCTGCCGCGCCTTCTTTGCTACTAACGGTCGCCAAGGCAGAATTGCACCATATAGCTTTGACGAAGTCGCAGCGACCCTGAATGCCGTCGCTCCGTACGACTGGAAAGCATTTCTCCGCGCACGGCTGGATACACTCGGTCCCGACCGTGCCCCACTTGATGGCCTGGCTGCCAGCGGCTGGGACCTGGTTTACGGGGATATTCCCAACCTGGTCCAGGTCGCGCGAGACAAGGTTCGCCATACAGTGGAGGAGCGGTTCTCGTTGGGGTTGCTTCTGGCAGACGATGGTACGGTCATTGATGTTGTCCGCGACTCAGCAGCATGGAAAGCTGGGCTCGGACCGTATATGAAGGTGCTCGCAATCAACGGGCAGCCTTGGTCACCGCAGAACCTGAATCAAGCTATTGGCGTCGGCGACTCCACCGTGCAGCTAACAGTGCGAAACGGATCGCGGACCTGGCAGGCCGAGATGAACGCCCAAGAAAGTTACCCGAAACTGAAACGCAACGGGAACATGGACACCCTTTCCGAAATACTCAAACCGATCAGTTCGCTCGCAGCCATGCATTGAGGCGGATGATCGTCAGTATCATGAAATATCTCGAAGGAGATTGTCATGAACAAATTTGAGCAGAAACGCCGATCCTTACTCTTCAGCGTGGGGGTCCTCGGCATCAGCCAAGTGTTTCCCCGAAGCATCATAGGGGCTCAGACAGCGGTGCGGCAAGGCTATGTGATCGGCACCACGGAGGGCGAACATCTCCTTCATTTTCGCGACCGTGGCAACATCTTCATCAAAATCTGCGCGGCTACAGGCTCCGACAATCTTGCCATGGGAACCCAGCAAGTAATGGTAGGTACGGGCATTCCGATCCACCGACACTTTCAAATGGACGAAGCCTTCCTTGTGCTGGAAGGGAGCGGGATTCTGACTCTTAATGATGTAGCTCACCCGTTCGAACGAGGTGCATCGATCTTCATTCCCAAGAACTCATGGCATGGATTTTCGAATCCCGATCACGAACTCCTCCTGCTCTGGGTGGTAACGCCGGCTGGTCTGGACGGATTTTTCCGTGAAACTTGCGGTCCTCCCGGCGTCCCGCCAAAGCAGTTCACGAAAGAGCAGATCAAGGAAATCGCCCTAAAATACGCGACCGAATTCAGATGACGAGTCGCAACATCCCTTCGGCTTCATAACCGTCGGATGATCCCACCGCTGATGAGCAAGTGTTCTGTGTGGACAAAACCAGACGTTTCAATTCGGGTTAGGGACAAAAGAATCAAGTGCCTCCCGACGATTATAAGCCGCAACGCTAAAGCACTTCGAACTCTGGAGGCGTTCCTTAGCCGTAGTTTCGGGTAAATTGGTCAAACGCATCGGATGTCACACAAACACCAGCTTGTGCTACAATGAAAGCGTGCGCAGCGCAATTCAAGCAAGATTAGATCATCACTCCCGAAAAACCTTGGCTACCCTTGTCCGCGAACTGGGCTGGACCCCCTCTCAGGTGGTAAGAGAAGGCCTGCGCGTTCTGGCAGCGAGCCATTTGCGCAAGAAGCGCCGGGGAGTCATCGGTCTGGGCAAATTCCGTTCTGGCGTGTCCGATCTGGGCTCGAACAAGAAGCACCTTCGAGATTTTGGCCGGTGAAGCCCGTATTGATCGATACGGGGGTAATTGTCGCATTGCTCGACCGGAGTGAGAGCTTCCACCAACAGTGTGCGGACGCGGTGCGAGAACTGCAAGCGCCACTGATCACCTGCGAGGCGGTGATTGCCGAGAGCTGCTATTTGCTGCGGAAGCTTAGTGGCGCGCCCGAAGCCATTATGGAAAATGTGGTTGCAGGGATTTTTTTGACGCCTTTTCAGCTTTCCCGGGATGCTGCGGGAGTAAGCCGCATCTTGCGCAAGTATCGGGACCGCAAGATTGACTTCGCGGACGCCTGCTTGATCCGCATGGCTGATGAATTCGGAACCGGTGATATCCTGACGCTGGACAAGGATTTCCAGATCTATCGTTGGCGCAAGACCAAACCCTTTCGCTTACTAATCAACCCGAACTAAGGTTCCGGCTTCTGACATAAGCATGACAACGAATTTGGTCACCGGCCTGCCACCCGTAAAAGAGACCGCTTCTCTTGCAACGACGACGGGAGGCCTCGGCTTATAACGACTAAGCGCGATGCGTCTGCGAGGCGAGCGCGATTTCGTAGGACCTGCGGAGGAGCTGAATAGCGCGATCGACATCATCTCGATTTCGAAGATAGATACTCACCCAACCTGATTCAGGAAGAACGTGGTGTGGTTCAGCCGACCCGTTCTCTACTAGCTCATCCCGCACACTCACGGGAAACGGGATGTCTACGAGACTGTCGCCGTGGACGTGGCCGATTTCGCGGCGGCCGACCCGGTATTCGGTGCCACCAAAACGGTGCGGCGCGTGCGCGATTTCCTCCCAACGCGTCACGGCTTGGTAGATTTGCTCGCCCGCACCAGCCACTGGCATGTCTCATTCCTTCATTCAAGAGCAACGAGTGCACTTTCATTCGTTCGATGCTTCGTTGTATGACTAGGCTACTTGCGGGGAAACAGCCGAATCAGGCTGCAACCTTTCGCGAACGCTGGGGTTTGATTTAGTAGACGCCACGCTGACTGGGTAAGAGACAAAGGTTTGAGAAGATTCGGAGGAGAACAAGGCGTTAGGAAGGGACAGGGCAATGAGATATCTAAGGTTCGCAGCTTTGCTTGGGATTTGCCTCTTCTTCGCGTCGTTTACCAACGCGCAGAGAGTGTTTGTGGGCGTGGGAGTTGCGCCGGCGTATGTTGGTCCCGCTTACGTTGGCCCACCGCCAGTCTGCCCCTATGGTTACTATGATTATTACCCTTACGCCTGTGCGCCCTACGGTTACTACGGCCCAGATTGGTTTGTAAACGGTGTGTTTATTGGGGTTGGGCCCTGGTATCACTGGTATTGGCGGCATCCTGGCTGGTACGGCCGGGGGTTCTACGGTCGAGGCTGGCACGGCGATTGGGATCATGATGGCTGGCGGGGGCGTGGGTTTCGCGGAGATTGGGGCCATGACGGTTGGCGCGGCCGCGAGTTTCACGGTGACCGCTGGGATCATGAAGGTTTTCGGGGCCGAGGATTTGACCATGAGGGCTTCGGCCACGGCGGCGGGTTCCATGGTGGTGAAGGATTCCGCGGTGGTGGCGGATTTCATGGCGAGGGCCATGGTCGCGGACACGGCGGGCACCGATAGTTATCCGAGGTCAGGCAAACTTGAAGACGGCTGGCAGCAAAAGTGCCAGCCGTTCTCCTTTTTGGAACGCATCTCACAAAAGGAGTTAAGCGGAGAGAAGTTATGCGATGACGCCTTCGTCTGCGGGCTGTGGGAAGTGTTGAAAAGACCAGAAGGAGTACGGCGTGGCCGCGTATTTCTGGCAGTGTTCGAAGCGCTCGCGGCCCCGGCGACGGTGGGGATGTGGCCCGCCATACCTGCTCCCTGCGCGGAGTCAAATAAAGAATTTGAGGTGATGCAGCGGCCCGATTCTCGTTGTTCTTGTAAAGAGTCTAGAAATTGAAACGATAGCCGAGAATCATCTTGGCAATCAGATGATCGGTGGAATGGGTCATGCCCACGCCAAGTCCAAAATTGATT
>JAWOLO010000313.1:0-3342 GCA_033853375.1 Terriglobia bacterium | reverse complement strand
GCTGCTTCGAAGAAGGGCTGCGCGGGCAACGAGTTGAGATAGGTCAAGAACGCGGGGTTCGCGCTGCCATTCTTTAGCTTCGGCGCCGGGACGTTTGCGCCGTAGTTCGTGGCTACCATGATGTTTTTCCAAGCGTTAGCGAAGCTCTGCCCGCCCACGGTCATCATGTAAGGGACAACGCCAAGACCGTAGTACTCAACTTCATGGGTGATCCGGCGGCCAACGTAGCCGGCTTCAGCAAGGATTTTCGGGCCGAACTGGTGCTGAATGTTGACGGTGAATTCATCCGATTGGTTCGGCTTGAAATTCGGATCAAAGGTTTCGCCGGACCCGGTCGCGATGTCGTTGACACCGGGATACCACGGCTGAGGAAGATTCTGAGTCGGGAGGGGCAGTGGAGCGACGCACGACCCGCCGGCCGGGCAATCCACTCCCACCCGGAAGGTAGTGGATGGGTCGCCGCCGCAGCCTCCAGTGAGGCGGTTTGGACCGCCGCAGGTATCCGGCTGCAGCAATCCTGGCGTGAGCATCGGAACGAGCAGCGGATTGACGCCGTTGATGCGGCCAAAGATGCGCGCGTAACCAGCGCGCAGAACGGAATTAGAGGTGAAGTTCCAGGCGGCTCCAATGCGCGGGCTGATTCCGCCGTAGAACGCGTCATACGGGTAGTTGGAGTGGTGATTCACGTTACGGACGGCCGCGAAGCCGACTTGGGGGTCGTAGGCGATGCCCTGAAGCGCGGCCTGCTGCACATTCTTCAGATATTGTTCGGCATAAAAAATGTTATCGCTTTGGTCCACCATAACCGTTTGTGTACCACCCGTCGTCTCGTAGGGAGGCATCTCAATGGTGTAGCCAATGCCGTAATTCAAGGTGAACTTCGGCTTCATGCGCCAGCTATCCGCCCAATAAACGCTGTAAGTGGGTAGGATGCTACGGGATAAGAGTGGTGGCGAAGAAACACACTGCGCAGTGGCAGCGACGCCAGAAATGGCACAAGAGGCTGTTGGGTTCAGAGGCAAACCACTAGTAAGTGAGCCCAAGCCGCGGCTGAAGAGGCTCTGCGTCGAGTCAACCATGCCCAGAACCATCGAGTAAAGATTCCCGTATTTTGCTGTGCTGGTGATGCCGGCAGGAACGTAACCAGCCATGCTGATACCGAGGGAATCTAAGGACACACTATTTCCCTCTCCGATTAGATATTGCTCGTAGGTGTTAATACTTTCACCGTTGTCGTTGCGTTTGTGGGTATCGACATTGCGCAGGTACATGCCCCCGAATTGGAAGACGTGCGAGCCCTTGAGCCAGCTAAGGTCATCGCGGTACATGAAGTCATGGCCATTCCAATATCGGGTGCGGACGTTCTGGTTGTTCGTGTTGTAAGGTATGAAAACAGGGCTGCTGCCCGCGCCGCTGTTTTCGCCCCCGACTTCCAAAGCTGCCGGATAGCCGGCCACGTTTGGTACGCCGCTGGGATCTCCATACGCCCACCAATTACGCGTGTAACTGAAATGAACGTCGTTCGTCAGACCGGGCCGGATGTCGGTAGTCAGTCCGGCTGTATAAATCCAAGCATTCTGGGGTTTTTGGCGGATGGCAGCATATTGGCCCTTCGTGTCTCCGGGGAAGAACCCGCCTATGTCCCACTGGTCGGCAACGGTATTCGTAAGTTTATAGTAGTGATAGGTTCCGTTAAAATGCCAGTTTTTCGCAAAATCATGGTCGATGCGCGCCACGCCGAAATTGCTGCTTTGCGGGGTCCTGATAGTCCCAACATAGCCGCAATAGTTCACGCCGTCGCCGCGGCCACAATCGTTGGGCGTCGGTAGATAGGTGTTCCACAGAGTCTGAATCACTGGGTTAAGGCCGAGCCCGCGGGGGTCACACCCCCCTGCCCCGGTGCAAGGAACGACGGTACCTGCCGGTATTGTGCCTTTTGCACACCCGCTGCTGCTCACGCACGTCGCCGCATTGGGAGCGTAGCTGGTGCCGGTAGAAGGATCGACGGTGGCGACAGGATTGAGGTTCACGACCTCGCCATTGAGTTTAATCAACCCTGCCCGCAGCGACGCTGTGGGGAAGTTTCTCGAGAACGTTGAGCTCTGCGGAAACCGAAACCCCTCATAGTTCCCAAACATATACCAGCTGCCCCCAAGAACATTTAATTTCGGGATTTTTCCGCCAGCATCTGCGCCAAACCGATTGAAATGAGAACTCGGTTGGGCTCGATTAATTCGATTGTTATCCCAAGTGTTCGCACCGCCGAAATTCGTATCTAGGTAGTACTCATAGATGCCGCCGTGGAGTGCGTTCGTGCCGCGCTTGGTAACGACCTGGACCTGGCTGCCCGCGCCACCGGTGAAGTCCGCTGTCTGGTTGGCCGTCGAGACCTTAAATACTTCAACGCTGCTTACCGGGATGGGAACAACAGCGGAGGGTGCCTGGTTGAAGCCAGAACTGTGGTAGGAGCCCACTCCGCCCGCAGTATCCGAACTGAAGCTGCGGATATAAGTGTTGTTGTCGCCACTCATATCGTCCGTGGCATACCCACCGTCAAGCTGGAAGCTATTTTGATCAGTAGCGGCACCCCCGACGTTGCCGTTGATATTTTGCCCTGGCTGAAGCACGGCCAGGGTCGAGGCGTCACGACTGATGTTCGGCAGGTTGACCAGCGTCTCGCCGCTGAGCGTCGCGCCAACCGTGGCGTCCATAGTTTGCAGCTCCGCGCCCGGCGAATATGTAACCTCAACCGTACTGGAAATGCTACCCACTTCAAGCACGGCGTTAACTGTCAACTGTTTGCCGACTTCCACGACTTGATTGGTAATTGCCGTGGTTTTGAAGCCTTGCTTGGTTATGGTCACCGTGTAAGTCCCGGGATTGACGTAAGCAAATACGAAAAAGCCTTTGTCGTTCGTGGTCGACTCGCGGGTACTGCCGCTTGCCACATCTTTCAGGTAAACGGTGGAGCCAACTACCGCGCCGCCAGAGCTGTCGGTCACGGTGCCGGAGACCGTGCCGGTATTTCCCTGCGCGAGCAAAGCAGGTGTTACCCACAGCAGACACAACAACACGACAAGAACAAGACCAACAAGACCCACTCGCTTGTTTAACATGAAACTACCTCCTGGACGGGCCGACAGGCCCCCTGAACTTGCACGACGTTACTGAAGGTCGAACTCGAAGCATCTGGAAGAATCGGATCCACAACCCCTACCACACGGACTCTCTCGCTTGGCGGGACACAGAGCAAATTCTTTGCCAAGGCAATTGCGCTAAATAAGTCCTAAAGTTTCCGTAAATTACGCTGAAGCCAAAATAAATCGGATGAGCTTGGCCCTA
>JAWOLO010000312.1:0-10976 GCA_033853375.1 Terriglobia bacterium | reverse complement strand
CTCAACGCGCCCGACCGCCTGCGCTTCGACTTTTCACATTTCGCGCATGTGGATGCAGAAGAGCTGCGCGACATCGAGCAGCAGGTGAACGACGAAATCCGCCTGAACACGCAAGTCGAAACCAACGTTACCTCGCTCGAAGACGCCCTCGCCTCCGGCGCGCTGGCCTTCTTCGGCGACAAATATCCCGAATCGAACGTCCGCGTGGTGACCATTCCCGATCCGCGCTCGCCCCGCGGCTTCTACTCGAAGGAGCTGTGCGGCGGCACGCACGTCACCCGCGTCGGCGACATTGGCGTGCTGAAAATCATCAGTGAAGAGTCCGTGGCGGCCGGAGTTCGCCGCATCGAAGCTGTTACCGGCATTGGCGCCATCGAGCATTACCAGCAGCAGGCGCAAACCCTGCGCCAACTGGCCGCCCAGCTCAATGTGGGCGAGGACGCCGTGCTGGCCCAAGTGGAAAAGCTCTCTCAAACCGCCAAGCAACTCGACAAGGAACTGGAAGCTCAGAAACGCAAGGGTGCCATGAGCCAGCTCGACGAGCTTGCCTCCCGCGTGCAAGTTGTTAAAGGTATTAAGGTTATCGCCTCCGAAGTCCAACCTGTTGACCGCGAAGGACTTAGGCAGCTTGTCGACAGCCTCCGTCAAAAGCTGGGGTCCGGCGTGGTCGCCCTTGGCATGCCTGAGAATGGAAAGGTCGCCTTGATCGCTGGGGTTACCAAGGACCTGACCGCTAAGGTCCATGCTGGCAAGCTGATAGGAGCTTTGGCGGAGAAACTGGGCGGCAAAGGCGGTGGCAGGCCGGATTTGGCCGAGGCTGGCGGCAAAGATACAGCTGGCCTGAAAACGGCCCTGCAGACAGTTCCCTCCTACATCGAAGGTCTGCTATAGTGCCGCCGACAGTGTACACAGGGGTGTGTACATCGCTGAAACAAAACCCTTGCGCCGCGTGAAACCGACGTATAGGGTGCATAGTACTCGCGGCTTATTGACGCCCAAACCTTCACGGCGATATGAAGGAGAGCATGGGAGTGGGGTTAGGTCCTAGGAAGACAGGGGTTAAATCCAAGAAGGACATGACTTTCCGCAAGCCATGAGGAACAAAAGCGCGACACTCACAGCCTGCCTGATGCTGGGTTTGCTGGCTTTGTGCGCCAGGCCGTCTGACGCCCAGATCACCAAGATTGTCGACAACAGCGGCCGCAGCTTCTTCATCAACGCGAACCCACAGCCGGTCAAGATTGCTCCCGCCACGAGATCGCACACCAACATTTATCTGCCCGGAGAAATATCGTTTACGGGGCGCGCGCACCCCGCCGTGGATATGGACCGCGACGGCGTCGACAAAATAGTTCGCGAGGCGGCGGACCGCCACCGCGTCGATCCGGCACTGGTCCGCGCGGTGATCGAAACGGAATCCAATTGGAACGCTAAGGCTTATTCCCATAAAGGCGCCGGGGGATTAATGCAATTGATCCCCACCACCGCGCAACGTTATGGCGCATATGACGTTTTTGACCCGCAACAGAATATCGACGCCGGGGTTAAGTATCTGAGGACGCTTTTGGAACGTTACCATGGCAACCTCGACCTCGCATTGGCGGCGTATAACGCGGGAGAAGGCGCAGTGGACCGCGCCCACGGAGTTCCCTCGATCCGCGAAACGCGCAATTACGTGCAAAAGGTTCAGAACGCTTACTTCCGGCCCGGCTCCGGCCGTATGCCTGACGCTTTCGTCAACTCGCACGCCATCCACAGGGACGTCACACCCGAGGGCCGCATCATATTTACGAACGACTGAAGAGGGTCTAGTTTTCAGTCCCAAGGATCCAGTGTCATGCGCCGGGGCTGCGGCGTTCCCGGTGCCTTGCATTTCGTTTCTGAATTCTTCCAGCCCGCAAGCACCAGTACTGAGTGTTTAATATTTGGATTAAGTCTTGCAAAATGACCGCGTAACGGTAACCAAGATGGATTAGTATTCCGAGAGAAAGACAAGAATTTTGAAGGTGCAAATGGTTTGAAGGGCGCGGGATGTTGGGGGATGGAGAGATGCTGCTGTGGGATAAAAACTTGATCCGGTTCTTCGCCCCCGTTTCGCTAAGTTTTGTCCTGACCACCGGACTTGTCGCTTCACCCGCAAGAGCGAGCCGAAACGCCGCAGAACCCACTTCCTCAGTGAAACGCCAGTCCGCCTCCGCACAATTTGCGCGCGCCGAAGAACAGCGAGCCGCGCTCAACGCAAAACCCAACGAGAAGCGAACGCTCGCCGATTACAAACAGGTGGTGATGAGTTACCGCCGCGTGACCCTGATTACGCCGCGCGCGCCGGAAGTGCCGGATTCGCTGCTGGCCGTCGCCGAACTTTACACCGAGATGGGCGACCATTTCGGGCGCAGCTATTACCAGCAGGCGGTGGACTCCTACGGATTTCTGGTGCGCGAATATCCCTCGCACAAATATTGCCAGGAAGCTTTACTGCGCATCGCGAAATTGCAGCGCGATCAGCTTGCGGAGGCCGCGCAGGCGCAAAGAACTTACAACGAATTTTTGAAACGGTATCCGCGCTCGCCTAGGAAGCGCGAAGTAGAAGAAGCCCTGGCGGAACTGGCGCTGCTGCAAAACAGCAGCGGCGATGAGACTGCGGCGATAAGTAGTGTGCGGGACAATCGCGAAGGCTCTGCGGTAGGAAGAACCGTTGCTGCGGAAGAAGCGCGGCCCAGCGTGCCGGTGCATGCCGGCGGAAAATCGGTAGTATCCTCAAATTCCACGGAAATTCCGCGCGTGAAGCGCATTCGCACGTCATTGAATGGCGATGCCACGCGCATAACGATTGACCTCGACAACACAGTGGAATTTACCTCCGGCCGGATTGCCAATCCTGACCGCATCTTTTTTGATTTGCACGCGGCCCGGCTGACTCCAGAAGTGGCGCGAAGCAGCATTCACGTCGAGGGCGATTTGCTGACGGCAGTGCGCGCGGCGCAAAACCATGCGGGCGTGGTGCGCGTGGCTCTCGATGTCAATGGAGTGAAAGAGTACACCGCGCTGCTCACGAAGGATCCAACGCAACTGGTGATTGATCTCTATGGAAATTCCTTTGGCGCGGAGCCACTGCGCACGGCCAGCGCGAGGCGTCCAGAAAAAGCAGAGAAAGCGACAGGGGAAGAATCGAAGCAAACCGAAGCGGCCGCGAGTAACGCACCGCGAGACACGCAGGCGGGCGCGGCAAAAACCCGAGAACAAACAGCTCCAGCCGGCGAACAATGGCCGTCTTCCAATGCCAAACCCGTCGTTACGAGCACGCTAGACGCTTCAAACGCAAACACCGCGAGCAATTCTGTGCCAAACTCGCGCAACACGCTGCCAAGCGCCAAGAGCAGAAAGTCAAAATCACTCCGAGCATCCGAGACGGACATGAAGCCGGATTTGGTTCGGCCTGCCAGCGCGCCGCAGCCGCTTCGCGACGGGCAGTCTACCTTGACGCGCGCGCTGGGCCTGAAAATCGGCCGCATCGTGATTGACCCCGGCCACGGCGGTCACGATACGGGTACGATCGGGCCCACGGGCTTGATGGAAAAAGATTTGTGCCTCGACGTCGCGCTGCGACTAGGAAAAATAATCGAGCAGCGGCTGCCGGGAGCGGACGTGATCTACACGCGCGCGGATGACACGTTCGTGCCACTGGAAGAGCGCACCAACATCGCAAACCAGGCAAAAGCGGATTTGTTCATCTCCATTCATGCGAATTCGAGCCGCGATACCGGCGCGCGCGGAATTGAAACCTACTACCTGAACTTGAAAGGCTCACCAGAAGCCATGGAAGTGGCAACGCGGGAAAACGCCACATCGCAGGAAGGCGTGCACGACCTGGAAAGCCTGGTCAAGAGGATCGCAGAGACAGAAAAAATCGATGAGTCCAAGGAATTTGCCCAAGACATCCAGGAATCGCTCACCAAGCGAATCCAAAAATCGAGCAAAAGTGTAAGAAACCGCGGCGTGCGCAAAGCACCGTTTGTGGTGCTGATCGGCGCGGATATGCCTTCGATCCTTACGGAGATTTCGTTCCTCAGCAATCCCGCGGATGAAAAACTTTTGAAGCAGCCGGAGCAGCGGCAAAAGGTCGCCGAGGGACTCTACCAGGGCATTTCTAGTTATCTGCAGAACATGAACAGCGTGACCGTGAACCTGCCGGCAAGAAAGAGCGCAGAGCGTCCCATCTCCAGCGCGTCAGTTGAACAATCAAGAAACCAGCGGTAATCTGGTAGTGTCTAAGAAAGAGACATGAAATCTTACTTTTGTGCCTGCGTGTTGCTCCTCCTGGCTCTGGCCGCACCGGCGAGGGCCCAGAATGCTTTGCTGCCCAACCAACTGGCCGGCTGGCAGGCTTCGGGCCCTGCGACTCCCGTAAAGCCAAGCGACTTGGGACCCGAGTGGGAGCGCTGGCAAGAGGGCGAGCAAATTCTTGCCGAGAGCGGGCTCGTCAAAATTCTCGATCGCCCGTACAAAAAGGGCGCTGACCAATTGGGCCTACGGCTCTACCAATTCAAGGATCCCAGTAGCGCGTACGAGTTTTACACCTTTGCGATAGTTCCGGGCATGCAGTCACTAGGAGTCGGAGAAAACTCCGCCACCCACCAGGATGATGCGCGGATGTTGGTTGGAAATCTCGTGATCCAGGCCGGTCTCTCGGATCATTTGTCACCGACGGTTTTGCAGGACGTTGCGGCAACACTGAAACCCCACGCTGATCAGACTCCGCTGCCTGCAATTCGCAACTACTTGCCGGAAGGACAAGTCTTCGGTTCGGAGAAATACGCTCTGGGCCCGCAGGCGTTCGAGAGCGCAGCGAAATTCCTGGATAGGTCCGACATCGCAAATCTTGTGCATGAAGTTGGATTCGAGCGAGACGATGCGGAAGCCATGTTCGCCCAATACCACAGGGGAAAGGACGAGGCCGTTTTGTTGCTCATCGACTACCCCACGCCCCAATTAGCCGAGCAGCATTTGCACCACTTCGAGGCGGACCTCCCGTCCGCGTCCAAACAGGCGGGAACAACTGTCGAGCGCAAAGGTTCCCTGCTGTCTTTAGTGTTGAAACCTTCATCCGCGGCATACGCTGAATCGCTCCGCAACGCGATCCGCTACCACACCGAAGTGACCTGGAATGAGCCGACGCACAAACTGACGGATCCGCCGTGGCTGGTGATCCTCGGAAGGATTATCATCCTGACGCTTTTGTTCATGAGCGTCGCTGTGGCCCTTGGCATCGCGTACGGGATTGTGCGCGTGCTCTTGAAAACTTTCTTCCCTGGAAAAATTTTCGACCGGCCGGGTCAGATGGATGTGCTCCAGCTCGGTCTTTCCGGCAAGCGCATCGACTCCCGCGATTTTTACTGAGCGCCTCCAAACCTGCTAACCAATCGTTTGGCCGGGCATCCAATTGTAGTGTCGGCCCCTGTGAGATTATGTCTCAGCACCAAACTGTCGTAAAATTCCAAGTAACGTGACCGGGATGAAACTGCTTACTGAAATTCGCGGCTGGAAGAGCGCCCTGTCCACAAAGAACCGCAGGGCAGGCTGGATGCTTGCCTTTGCTCTGGCTTTGTTTGCGACGGGCTGCGGGAAGAGTTCCGCCAATGCGCCAGGCGGCGGTCCAACCGCAGTGCCTGTCCAGGTGCGGATCGCAGCGTCAGCGAAAATTCCGGAAACCACAGAGTACTTGTCTATTCTGAAGTCGCGGCATTCGGCGGCCATCAACCCTCAGGTGGAAGGGCAAATCATAAGAATCCTGGTGAAGTCGGGCGACCATGTAGCGGCGGGAACACCCTTGCTGCAGATTGATCCACTGAAACAGGAAGCGACCGTCAGTAGCCAGGAAGCGGCGCGCATGGCGCAGGAAGCCAATGTGCGCTATGCGAAGATTTCCCTGGACCGCTCACAGAAACTGCACGATGCCGGAGTCATCAGCAAGCAGGAGCTGGACAACGCTCAGACCGCATACGATGCAGCCGTCGCGCAGCTTGAGGCCCTTGACGAGCAGGTAAAGCAACAAAAGGTTGAGTTGCACTACTACAGCGTCAGTGCGCCGATGGATGGCATTGTCGGCGACATCCCCGTGCACGTCGGGGATCGCGTGACGGTGGCGACGCTGCTAACCACTGTGGACGAGCCGGGGGCGCTCGAAGCTTACATCTATGTTCCCGCCGAAAAGGCTCGAAATCTGAAAATCGGCTTGCCGGTACGCTTGTTCGACGGCGCTGGAAATACGGTCAGCGAGACGAGCATCACATTTGTATCGCCGCAGGTTGACACTGATACTCAGACTGTGCTGGCTAAGGCCACGGTCCAGGATCCGAAATCAAAGGTGCGCATTGCGCAGCAGGTGCGCGCACAGATTACATGGGGAATCCACGAAGGCCCGGTGATCCCAGTGCTCGCCGTGCAGCGTATCAGCGGTGAGTTTTTTGCCTTTGTGGCGGTCAATGAAGCCAAAGGAACAGTGGTTCGACAGCGGCTCGTGAAACTCGGCGACACAGTCGGAAATGATTTCGTCGTGCTGGATGGTTTGAAGCCTGGGGACCATATCATTGTTTCCGGCACGCAGTTCCTGCAGGATGGGATGCCGGTTACCGAGCAGATTCAGAGCGACGGCAAGAGCGCCACGGGCAAGTAGTTTCTTTAGAAGGCATGCGCGGAAACACTCCAACTCCAGCGAGGACGGCATCCGGCCTTGTTCGTTGATTTCTTCATCCAGCGCCCCGTCTTCGCCACAGTGTGCTCGCTTTTCATCATTCTGGCCGGGGCGATTTCCATTCCTTTGCTTCCCGTGGCGGAATTTCCGGATCTGGCGCCGCCACAGGTTATCGTCCGCAGCTTCTATATCGGTGCGAACGCGCAAACCGTGGAGTCCGCGGTAACCATCCCGCTCGAACAGGCGATCAACGGTGTCGAGGGGATGAAGTACATCACCTCGACCAGCGGAAACGACGGAAGCAGCCAAATCACCATAGTCTTTGATGTGACGCGCAACGTGGATCTCGCCGCTGTGGACGTGCAGAACCGCGTAAACCAGGCGCTGGGACGCCTGCCCAACGAAGTCAAAAATACGGGTGTCATCATCACCAAGCAGATCGGTGGATTTGTCTTCGGGGGCGGCGTCTACTCCGACGCGGGGCAATACGACAGCCTGTTCCTGAGCAACTATCTGGACGTTTACGTAAAGGATTCCCTGAAGCGCGTGAAAGGCGTGGGCGACGCGTTCGTTTTCGGCGAGCGCAAATACGCCATGCGCCTGTGGCTCGACCCTTCAAAAATGGCCGAGCACGGCTTGACTGCGACGAACATCTTGAATGCCCTGCAAGAACAAAACGTGCAAGTGGCAGCGGGACAAATCGGCCTGCCTCCCACACAGCAGGAACACTCCTATCAGATCAGCGTAAGAGCTGTCGGTCGCCTTAGCGAGGCCTCTCAGTTCGATAACATCATTTTGAAGACCGGTGCCGATGGCACGCTGGTTCGCGTGAAGGACGTCGGCCACGCAGAGCTTGGCGCCGAAGATTATGGGACACTCTTGCGCTTCAATGGCCTCGATTCCGTTGGCCTGGGAGTCACGCAACTTCCTGGCGCGAATGCGCTGGACGTGGATAAAGCAGCTAAGGCCGAGCTATTGAGGCTATCGAAAAACTTCCCCCCGGGTCTGAAGGCCGCGGTAGCTTTTGACACCACAACGGTCATTGGAGAATCCATCCGCGACGTGCTTATCACGTTGTTCGAAGCCATTGGTTTGGTCATTCTGGTGATTTACATTTTCTTGCAGGACTGGCGGAGCACGTTCATCCCGGCGATCGCCATTCCCGTCTCTTTGATTGGCACGTTCATCTTCGTCAAGCTGCTGGGCTTCTCGATTAACACGCTCACTTTATTCGGCATCACGCTGGCCACAGGGCTTGTAGTCGACGACGCCATCGTAGTCATCGAAAATGTGGAGCGGCACATCGAGGAGGGGATCAGCGAGCCGCACAACGCGGCGTCCGCAGCCATGAAGGAAGTAGCCGGGGCGGTGATTGCAACTTCGCTGGTTCTGGTGTCCGTGTTTGTGCCCGTGGCGCTTTTCCCTGGCACCACGGGAATTCTTTTTCGTCAGTTTGCGCTGACCATTGCCTTCTCCGTGGCCATTTCAGCGTTTAACGCGCTGACCCTCACGCCTTCGCTCTCGGCTATTTTTCTTGGGCATTACCGGGAACGCGCGAAGTTCAGCTTTTTCCGCTGGTTCAATGCCATGGTCACCGCCGGCACCGGCCTTTACCGTAGAGGCGTGCGGCGTTTGCTGAACATGCGCGTTGCCGCGCTCGTTGTCTTTTTAGCGCTTCTCGCTTGCACCTATTTTGTCTATCAACGTGTCCCGCGCGCCTTCCTTCCCGAAGATGACCAGGGCTACTTGATGTTCGTGATCCAGGCTCCTCAGGGCGCTTCGCTGGCTTATACGCGCGACATTTGCGCAAGAGCGGAGAAAGAGATCCGGGGCGACCCGGAGATTGAAGGAGCCTTTTCTATCGTTGGACAAGGAGCCGCCGGTTCCGCTCCAAACCAGGCTCTTATTTACGCAAACTTAAAGCCGTTCGAGCAGCGTAAGGAAAAAACCGCGAAGGCAGCCGCAGTGATTGCTCGTCTGCGCGGAAGCTTGTCGGCTATCTCAGGCGCGCAGGTGGTACCCTTCAATCCGCCCGCGGTATTTGGCCTTGGACAATACGGCGGATTCACATTCGAACTCGAGGATCTGGGACGCAATTCGCTACAGACCATCGCCGATACCGCCAACAAATTGGCCGCGCAAGGAAACGCGAGCAAAGAGCTGGTGGGCCTCTTCAGCACCTTCACTGCGAATGATCCGCAATACATCGTCAAGATCGACCGCGAAAAAGCCAAGAGCTTGCAAGTACCTTTTAGCCAGATCACCGACGCTCTCCAAGTGTACATGGGCTCGGTTTACGTGAACGACTTCGATTTCAACAACCGCTCTTACCGCGTCTACGTTCAGGCCGACAGCCAGTTCCGCTCGCAGCCTAAAGACATCCGTCAATATTACCTGCGCTCAGACAGCGGCAAGATGATCTCGCTCGACAATTTGGTGACTGTCGAGCAAACGGCAAATCCCCAAGTAATTCGCCACTACAACTTGTTTCGCTCCGCGGAAATTAACGGCTCCGCAGCCCCCGGCCACAGTTCCGGCGAAGGCATCGCCGCGATGGAAGCGCTGGCGAAAAAAGTCCTTCCTAACGGCATGACGTTCGAATGGAGCGGCCTCTCTCTCGAAGAAATCGAGTCCGGCGGCAAAGCCCTGATTCTTTTCGCACTGGGCCTCGTCGTCGTTTACCTGACTCTCGCCGCGCAATATGAAAGCTACGTGCTCCCGTTCATCGTGCTTCTGGCCGTGCCCGTGGCCCTCCTTGGAGCGCTCGGCGCGCAAGCTTTGCGCGGCCTGGAGAACGACGTCTACTGCCAGATCGGGCTGGTCATGCTCATCGGCCTCGCCAGCAAGAACGCTATTTTGATCGTCGAATTCGCCGAGCAACTCCGCGCAAAGGGCCTCTCGCTCGTCGAAGCCGCCGTCGAAGCCGCGCGCATCCGCCTCCGGCCCATCCTGATGACTTCGTTCGCGTTCATCTTAGGTGTCATTCCCCTGGTGCTCGCGCAAGGCGCCGGCCGCGCCGGCCGCATCTCTGTCGGCACGACCGTCTTCGGCGGCATGATTGCCGCCACCACGTTGAATCTTCTTTTCATTCCGGTACTCTACGTAATCGTCCGCAGCGTCGTGCCCGGACGCGTCACGCCTCCTGCATCTCCAACCGAGTAACCATTCGCTCTTTCTCGCCCCGCCCAATAGACTCGAAGGAATTCCCGTGAAATTCCTTCCAATCTTGAGTAGGATTCACTCGAACAGGACTCAACCATGACCTCGCATACGATCTCGCGTCGAACTTTTCTGGCCATGTCCGCGACTTTGCCTTTTGCTTGGAGGACCAGCGCGGCCGCCTCCCTCCCCGTTGGCCTCGAGCTTTACTCCGTCCGCAAAGAATTGCAGCGCGACCCGCATGCCACCGTGCGCGCCGTCGCGAAAATGGGCTACCAATGCGTGGAATTCTATGCGCCCTATTTCCAATGGTCCGAAGACGAAACCAAGCAAATGCGCAAACTTCTCGACGACCTCGGCATCCGCTGCTTTTCCACGCACAACGACAGTTCCAATGTGAACGCGGAAAACATTGCCAAGACTCGTGATCGAAACCTGATCCTCGGCTGCAAATACGTCGTCGTGGCGTCATCCAAGCCCGGCCCGGGGCTCGACGGCTGGAAAATCGTCGCCGATGCGCTCAACTTCGCCGACGAGGAATTGGCAAAAAGTGGTTTGCACGCCGGCTATCACAATCACGAGCCCGAGTTCACGCCGATTGACGGCGGGCGGCCCATCGAAGTCATCGCGAAAAACACCAAGCCCTCCATCATGCTTCAGCTCGATGTCGGCACTTGCCTCAAGGCCGGCTCCGACCCCGTCGCCTGGATTCGTGCGAATCCCGGGCGCATTCGCTCGTTGCATCTGAAGGAGTGGTCGCCCGATCCCGCCAAGGGTTACTCGGTGTTGTTTGGCGAGGGCATTGCCGACTGGAAAGGCATTTTTGCTGCCGCCGAAAGCGTGGGCGGCGTCGAGTACTACCTCATCGAGCAGGAAGGCAGCCGCTTCTCCGAACTCGAAACCGCCGAGCGCTGCTTGCAAGCCTTCCGCGCCACGCACGTGTAGCGGCGACTTTACGTCGCCACCTCTTGTCGGCCTTTCTTGTAGCGGCGACTTTAAGTCGCCATCTCTTGTCTGGCCCTTCCTATAGCGGCGACTCTACGTCGCCATCTTCTTCCTTTCTACTTTCCCTTCCCGCTTTCTGCCCCTTAAGCGCCTTAATATTCATTGACATCCCTTGTTTCGC
>JAWOLO010000311.1:0-19123 GCA_033853375.1 Terriglobia bacterium | reverse complement strand
TCAGAATAAAGGGGCTTGCGGAATTTCCAAAAGTGACCACATCACTGAAACCAAGAAGCAAATTGCGATCGCCGAGGTTGGTTCGCGTGGAGGGAAGAGCAGTGTAGGCAGAAAGCGGATTGGTGCTATTAACGTGGACGTTGGTGTAGTTCATTTGCTCGGTGATATGGTGATTGCCGAGAATCTGATCTAGTTTCACGAAGGCGCGAACCTCGCGGTCCGTGGTGGGCTCGTTGTAGCTTTCCTCACTATTGATAAGGAACTGCGGGGTATTCTGCGGTGGAACGAAATTCAACTGGCGATTCTCATGAATGCCCTCCGCCGAGCCAAACCAGAACGCTTTGTCGCGAACCATGGCGCCGCCACCGGCGAGATCGTAGTCCCAACGAAGAAGATAAGGGACGTTGTATTGGCCTGGAATGTCGGAACTGTCGAATGCGTTGTTGCGGTGGTAGACGGAGGCGAGGCCGTGAGTATCGTTGGTGCCGGACTTCGTGATGACGTTGACGATGCCTCCGGAAGCATGGCCGAATTCCGCTTTGTAACCGGTGGTGATGACCTGGAACTCCGCGATGGTGTCCTGATTGAACTGTGAAGCGGGGCCGCCGGCAAGTTCGTTCTGGTTAGACAAACCATCGATAAGAAACCCGGTGTTGTTGGCACGTTCGCCGAGGACGGGCGTGGCGTTGTCGCTATTGAGATCGGCTTGCCGGTTAATGCCGACGCCTGGGACTAACTGCATCAGGTCCAGGTAATTTCTTCCGTTAATCGGCATGTCCACGATCTGGCTGGGAATGATGGTCGCTCCTTCGGAGGAGGCGGTCGTCTCAAGTAGAGGAATCTCCGCCGAAACTTCCACCTTCTGCTGAACGGTTCCGACTTCGAGGGAAACGTCGAATTTGAGCGTACGGTTCAGAGTAATTTCCAGATCTTTGAAGACCCGCGTGCTAAAGCCGGCGTGAGAAGCGGTCAGTGTGTAAATTCCCGCAGGCAGAGCGGCAATCTGATAATTTCCGTTCGTGTCCGTCGTTGCCTTCTTGCTGACCGCCAGCGTGTCTGAGGTGATGCTTACTTCCGCCCCCGAGATTGGCAGGCCCTGGCGGTCCGTCACCGTGCCCTCAATCGTGGACGTGGTTTGCGCGAGAAGCGTAGGCGCCAGACAGAACGAGATTGTTGCGAGAAGAAGACAGAGAGCGGGGGGACAAAGCGACGTTGAGAATGTAGAATGGCGCACAGAGGATTCCGCAAAAGACAAGCTGGAACTATACATACAAACCTCCCACCCCGGCTGGCAGTCTGCCTGATTCATAAGGCGCATCACCAGTTGCGGCCTCAAGATACACAAAGACCGAACTGCAACACATGATGCAAAGAATGACATTCCCCCAATGCAGCGTAACTCTAGGGGCCAGGAAGGTATCTGTCAAGGCATTTTGTCATCAGAAAGAGTGCTAAACGGAAATGCAACAAACGTTTCGCTAAGGGTCGCGCGAAAAAAATCGCGGCGGCCTTCTGACCGTATCAACGTGGACAGGAGGCTGCCGCAGCCCTAAATGATAAAAAGACATCTTTTCGAAAGAATTCGTGCTACCACTTGGCGCGGACGCGATATTTCAGAACTGAAGTGCCGTCCTTGGCCACGGGGACATTGAACTGTGCCGCGAAAGCCGCTGTCTTCGTGTACTTGTAGTTGGAGGAGAGCATTTCCCAATCGCCGCCGATGGGTTCGTTGACCTGAACAACAATGGGAATGTCCTTGTGGTTGCGCAGGGTAACTTCATACTCGAATTCCCACGTGTGGGTATCGACGTGTTTGTAGTCGGTTTGCTTGTGTTCAGCGACGATGTCGAAGGCATTGCCGATGTGAATGCTGACTTCTTCGTCTTTGGGCGTGTGGTTGATGCGGTCTTCTCCGGCGAACAGAATGCCACCCTTTGAGTCCTTCTGATAGACGCGGACGTTGCCGGCGGGAAGGGGAATGCCGAGGCCGTTCTTCTCTTCATTTTTGAATTTGTAATAGACGAGGACGGGATCTTTCAGTGGCGCTCCGGGCGCCTGCTGATTGCGATAGTAATAGCTCTGGCCGTTGACGACGAAAACCTTTTCAACGGGAATTCCTGAACCCTGGAGCAAGCTGATCTGCTTCGTTTCCTTGTCCTCAACGGAAGTTTTGCGGCCCAGCGTGTAGAGGTGGTATTCGCTGAAAGCTTCCTGCTGAAATTGCGGAGCCGCCGTTTTGGTCGCCACCATTTCCCGTGCCGCCATGGGCATCGGGGCAGGCGGCTGAACTCGATTCAATTCGCCTGCGACGAGTTGGAGATGCGCGTTGTGAAAAGCGGTGCCGCTGTTGTTCGTCACGGTGACCCAACCATCGAGGTCGGCGTTTTTGTCGTCGCGCGCAACGGTGAGCACGTAGTCCGCGTTCCAGGAAAGATTGTTGGCCAAGTACGAGGCTTCAATCTGTTGCTTGCGTGGGCCGGAATTTTCCAGTGACATGAGCAGCGTCGGCCGGTCGTAAAGATTTGCCGGAACTTCCGGGAAGCGGTAGCTCTCGGCGAACATTCCAGTGACGATGTCGTTGCCGATTTTCCAGACGGGACCATTGTTGTCAGAGAGTAGCGTGGCCTTGATTTCCTCGTGCTTGGTGGTGCCGCCCTCCTGGTAGGAGCGGACCAGCGTGACCTCCTTGCCGACGTATTTGTGCAGAAGTTTCGCAGGCTCGAGGAGATCGTATTCGTAGTTTTGCTCGATGACGCTGAGCTTTTCCGCATCAGTGAGCGAGCGGAAATGGACGGTGGCAGGATTCACGGTGGCGGCGATGTCCATGAATTTCAGGCGAAACGTCCCGGTGGGAAGCGTGAGATTGCGGACATCACGGACCAGCGCGATGTTGGAATTGTAGACGGTGACGTTGAGATCCGTCTGATCGTTCAAGCTGGTGGACTGATCGGGGACGGTGCGAGCAGCTTCTTTTTCTTGGGCCTCGGAAGTTCCTTTGTTACGCGCGGCTGGATAGGCGATCACAGCACTTGCAGCGAGTACGGCCGCTGCTGAAACCACGCAAAACCATCGCACGTTGGACCGGATTCGGGGGATTTTCATTTCTCTTTCACCTCAATCGGAATTTGCCTTCTCTATTAGAACGCCGTCCAGGAAGTTTCTTGCACAGACTCCAAAGTAGGACGCGCACATATTGGATCAACAAATCCCAATCACGGATTGGCGATGGGGTTCCATGTGCGACCGCCGTCGGAGGTTTCGAAAGTTCTTGTGTTTCCAAGATTCCAGATGGTGGCGTGGAGCGCATCGGTTGCTCGAACGCCGCCTAGGTCTTCATCAAGCGGCGAATGGAGGGTCGTCCAGTGCGAGCCAGCATCGGTGGTGAGCAGAATGATTCCGGAGCGTCCCACAATCCAGCAGACTTTGTCCGAAGGAGCGGAGCCACCGGTGAGATCAACAAACACATTGCTCGTTTGCCGCGACCAGGAGGCGCCGCCGTCATTGGAGAATTCAATCATACCGGCATGGTCGGCGCGCCAGAGAGTTTTCCTTCCGGGCGAGGGAATCAAATGCGGGCTGGCGGCCCCTGCGATTTGCAAAGAACCAACCTCATTGAAGCCCGCGGCGGGAGTTGGTGCGGGCGTCGGAGGCGCAGGGGGAGGAACCGTCTCGGCTCGATAAGCAAGCGCCGGAGATTCTGTTTTTGCCTTCTTCTGGGGTCGCTGCGCCTGTTCAAGAGGGCCGGGGAGTTTTTGCGCGTTCAACTGGTTCCGTTGACTTGGCTGATTTTGCTGCGTTTGTTGAGCTTGCATCTGGGCATTCGCAGCGGAAGGTTGCACCTCCACGGTCTCCGCCATGGCTCCCACAACTCCGGCTTTGGGTTCCTGAGCAGGCTGGTTTTGAACGCGGTCTGCGGCCATTGAGGAGTCGCGACTAACGTCCTCGCGCGTGCCAGCGCCTTTGCGCGGCGGCTCCGCGAGCGCGGACCTTGCGCGAGCGTCAGACTTCTTAAGTTGCTTCAAATTCTCTGCTAACGGCGATTTTTCAGCGGAAGCAAATCCCCCGATGGCACCTTGAGCCTTGGAAGCGCCAGCCAACTGATCCTGTCCGATCCGATCCAATGATGGAGACGTTGGGCCTTGACGAGTGGCTGACGGCTGCGGCGGCGCCGTGGAAAGAGGTTCCACTTTTGCCGTTTTGATTTCGGAGAGGGAGTTCAACCGCGGGGGCTGATTTTCGTGCCAAGCGATCCAAACGAGCAGCCCGGCGGCAAGGGCTCCCGCGGGAGCGAGCCATTGCCAGCGCACACCCCGAGAGATTGACGCGATGCGAGATTTTTTCGGCGAAGTTACGGGGGCTTGCCTTCGGGCCGAACTCGGTTCAACCATGCCAGTGGCAGCCGCGAGTACGGGTTCTTCCTTTTCACAAACCTGGAGCGAAATGGAATCAGTGGCTTCGAGCTCGGAAAGAACGGCCTGGCAACGCGCGCAGCCAACGATGTGTTCCTTGCACGAATTCATTTCTTCGGGAAGGAGCGAGCGCTCATGGTAGGCGGCGAGAACATCCGATCCCGGGCAATGGAGATGCCCGGCATGGGCGTGCAAGTCGTTGACGAGGAACCCGCCCAAAACAGAGTTAAACTTTTTGTCTTCTTCAGCAGCCATCCCTGCGTCTCTCCTTCTTAGAACGAGCCATCAAGGCTTCTCTTGCAAGCGCAAAGTTCATCCATCCGGCAGAGGCAATTTGGAAACCCGGGGCTGCGGCGGAATCGCCTCCAGCAAAAGCGAAAAGTCGAAAGGCCAAGCCTCTGTGGCGTACTCAAAACAGAGCTGGATCTGAGCATCATCGAGGCCGGGCTGACCATCAGGACCTGACTGCGCATTTGCGCCCTTCTTTGTGGCGGGGCCGGACTTAAGGATGGCGATGACCTTTTCTTTTAACTCCTGGCGGACGCGTTCGAGCTTGCGCGACACCGTGGCTTCGTGTTCATTCATGGCTTTGCCGATTTCGGCCAGGGTGAGGTCTTTCAGGTAATAGGAAATAAGCCGAGTGCGGTCAAGCGGATTCAGGGAAGAAATGGCCTGCTTGAGGGCAGCAGCAAGCAGTTGGAGATAGCGAGAGCGGCTTGGATCGGCCGGTTCCCAATCCGTTTTGTGCTTTGGGGGAACAAACTTCTCCGCGCCTTCGTCGTCCTCCAAGCCTTCGAAGCGTTTTTCCTGGCGCAAAACGTCGATGTAGCGCTGAGCAAGCACGGCGCGAAGCCACGTGGAGAGTTTGCTACGGCCGTGAAAATGATTGAAGAGAGAGACGCGGCCGATGGTGGTTTCCCGACCGTAGAGCGTTGCGTACAAGGCGTCGGCAAATTCCCTGGCGTAGGGATCACTCACCGAGCGCCGTGTAATCGCGGCTGCCGCGGAGTAGAGATACTGGCGATACGTAGCGAAGAAGTGCTCCCAGGCAGCCTCGCATCCTGCAGCACACGCGGACGCCAAAGCCAGATCTTCCACGTGAAGCCCGGCGAGGTAAATCTCGAGTTTTTGCTGGGAAGACGACTCGCTGGCGAACCGCTTCGTAGCGCTGTGTTCGAGGGCGAGGGAAAATCGTTCCAAAGTGAGGCCCCAGCGAGCCGCTTGCGATTGCGCGTAGAGTTTTTCAACAAGGGAAGCGCGGCCATCGAGCAGCCGGAAAAGACCTGAAGGAGTATCAGGGCTTTGCTTTGGTAAGTCGTTGCCCATCGACAGAGAATCCGGGTGATCCCTCTACATTAACCAACGCCGGGGAGTTCCCTTGCATCCTAGAGCATAAGCCCTATGGACCGGATTTTGTCGAGCAAAACACAAACAGTAAGAATGGAATTGGAGTATCCTAGGGCTGGGTTGCGGTCTCGGCCCCGCAACAGAAACCGCCTCGCCGGGGTTGAAAAAGGTGTGCTGTGGTGCGCTTACGGGAGCATTAGCGACTTCGCGTCGTTGGTACGAAAGTCCTATTCAGGCTTCCTCAGCCTCGTCAGTACTCTGGTACTGGTAAAGCGCACTTCCTAATTGACCAGCGGACTCGGGAACGCTAGGTATCCCTCGGATTCCCTGTCCCTGGACGGAATTTCACGAGGCGGCACGCGGATGACAACCATGATCGTAGAGCCACCACGCAGGACGACGATGGGCGTTGGTTTCCAGTCCAACCGCGGCCGCGTAGGAGACCCGCAAGCCTGGAAAAAAGCCATTGGCAGCAGACCTGTGGCAGCGCGTCTGGCCTTGCTTCCTGAACCAAAGAGACGTTGGAACCGCATGGGGGTTAGCGCCCTCGGGCAAGTTGCAATCTTCGGATTCCTGCTGCTCATCCCTCTGATTTTCCCGGAGCAGATGAAAACCACGTTGAAGTATCAGATCGTGGAACTCATGCAGCCGGTGACGATGGTTCCTGTCGCTTCCCCGCCTCCTCCGCCCCCGAAGATCAAACCTAAAGCACCGGAACCGAAGCCGGTCGATCCGGAGCCAGTCAAGCTAAATCCGAAGCAGCCGCACGTGTTCCTGACAGCAAAAGCGATCCAACCGGAAATGAAAAAGGTGGAAGTGAAGCCGGTTGAGCTGAATCCGCAGTTCGATCAGGGAAAGATTGAAATCGATACGAAGCAACCGAAGCGTCCAAGGGATGAAGTCAAGGTAGGTAACCTGTCAACTGGGAGCGCCGCACCGGCGACCGTCGCGGCACCCCTCAACAAAGTGCAAACCGGGGGATTTGGAGATCCTAATGGTATACCAGGCAAGGGTGATCCCAATCATGCAACGAATGTGAACCGACTGGGCTCGCCCGCACTGCCGGGCGGGGACGGCTATGGCAACGGCACGGGAGGCGCTAAAGGAATTCGCGGCACCGTGGCGAGCACGGGCTTCGGCAACGGAATCGCGACTCCTCCGCCAAGCACGAAAAAAGGCACGGTACAGGCTGGCGGCTTCGCGGACCAGACGGTAGCAACGGAGGCACCGAAGAAGCGCGTGGCAAGCAGCGAAAACCCCACGACACCAGTGGACATTATTGAAAAGCCACGCCCAGAGTATACGGCAGAAGGGCGCAGCATGAAGATTGAAGGTGACGTAGTTCTCGATATGGTCTTCCTGGCAAACGGGAGCATTCAGGTAAACCGGGTTATCAGTGGTTTGGGTCACGGGCTCGATCAAGCCGCGGTGCGTGCGGCGCAACAAATCAAGTTCAAACCGGCAAAGCGCGATGGCCAACCGGTGGATTTTCCGGCGCGCGTGCGAATTGAATTCCGCTTGGCCTACTGAGGAGAGAGAAAGATGCGTAGAGTGGTAGCAGTTGTTTGTGGCGTGGTATTGAGTGGGCTGGGATCGGTCGCCGCAGCGACCCCAAAGGCGGATGATCAGGCCCCGGCGCGAACCATGGCGGATGTAATCGACCGGGTCATCACCAACGAAAACCGGGCGATCCAGCAAATCCGGCAGTACTCGCCGCTGGTCGAGACGTACATTCAAAACCAAAGGCCGGACAAAGAGCTGGGGTCGGTGCCTGCGGGCGACAAATATTTTCTAGGGCGCGCGGATTTCTCGAAGGGCGTGGCCCTGGTTCCCCTGACAGACACCAATAGCAAGGGCCGGAAGATTTTTGGTGCCATCGGCAATTTCTTTTCGTTCTCTGCGGAGTTTATTCCCGGCGGATTCCTGCAGATGATCTTTATCGACACCAACGGCTTCGACAAACAGCATTACAAGTTCGACTACGTGCGGCGCGAATTTCTCGGTGAAGTGCGCTGCCTGGTGTTCGACGTGACGCCGATGGAAAAGGCCGGCAAAGGCCGGTTCCTGGGCCGCATCTGGGTGGAGGATCAGGACTACAACATTGTGCGGTTTAACGGCGGGTACAGCGGCAACGGCCATGCGAGCTGGTACTTCCACTTCGATAGCTGGCGCACCAACGTGCAGCCGGGCCTTTGGCTGCCGTCGTTTGTTTACAGCCAAGAGAGCGATTTGCATTACGCCATATCCAAGAGGCTGGACTTCCGGGCGCAAACGAGGCTTTGGGGCTACAACCTCGGCCACGCCAACCAGGAACAGGAGTTGAGCAAAATCCTGGTAGAAACGCCGGTGCAAGACGACACGAAGACGGCTAACGACCTCACTCCCATTCAGGCACAACGCTCCTGGGATCGTCAGGCGGAAGACAACGTGATTGACCGTTTCGAGCGGATTGGCTTGGTTGCCCCACGCGGCGAAGTCGACAAGGTGCTCGACACTGTGGTCAACAATTTGGAAGTGACCAACAATATCGAGGTCGATCCCGAAGTACGTTGCCGCGTCCTGATGACCTCGACTCTGGAATCCTTCACCATCGGCCACACCATCGTTCTGAGCCGTGGCTTGGTCGATGTGCTGCCGGACGAAGCTAGCCTGGCAACCATTCTGGCTCACGAACTGGGGCACGTGGTGCTTGGCCATCGCATGGATCCTGCCTATGGGTTCTTCGACAATTTGCTGGTGGACGACAAGGAAACCTTCCGTCACTTCGGTTTTGCGCGGACACCGGAAGAAGAGAGAACCGCGAGCGAGAAGGCGATCCAGTTCCTGAATAATTCGCCGTACAAGAATCAGCTTGGCAACGCTGGATTATTCTTGACAGCGCTAGAGTCGCGGCAAAAAGAGATTCCGAACCTGATCAGCGGACACCTGGGCAACCGCGTCCCGGTGCTCGCTGACCTCAAAACCATTGCGACGGACCAAAAACAGAATCCGCAGACGATTGTGGCGCTGCCTTTGGGCGGGCGCGTGAAGCTCGATCCCTGGAACGACAAACTGGAGCTGATCAAGAGCAAGCCGATAGGTACCATCGCTGAACGAGAGAAAATGCCGTTTGAAGTCACGCCGTTCATGCCTTACCTGATGCGCTTTAATACGGAACCCGCAAAGCCCATCGCCGCGAGCACCGCGACGCAGCCGGATCAGAAACCGAACGAGCCGCAACAGCCCGGCAAACCGTAAGGGGGTTCTGGAAAATAGAAATTAGAAAATGGCTCGGCCCGGAAAACACTTTCCGGGCCGTTTCTTTTTTTATGGAAAGACGAGTAAAGATATTTGCCTGGCAACTCGTAGAAATTGGCCCTAACGCAAGGCGCCACTAATTGGACGAGGAGAGTTCGCGAATCAGTTTGTAATTGAAAGCCACGCCGTCGTAAAAATCCTGAACGCCGACGCGCTCGTCTCTTCCGTGGGAGCGGTCGTCATTTTTGTCGAAGAACATGCAGGAGATGCCGTAAGTGGGAATTCCGGCAATACGCGTGTACTTTCCGTCGGTGGCGCCCGTGGACATGGTGGCGACGAGCGGAATGCCGGGCCATTTGCTGCTCAGAGTTTTCTCCATGGCCTGAGTTACTTCAGGAAGCAGCGGCGAAGGAGGCACAGGAACGACGGGGACAACTTTTCCATCGGGATCCGTCTGCTTCACGATGCTGATTTTTACCTTCGGATCGTTGGCGACGCGTTCGAGCGTCTTGAGAATTTCCTGCGGGTCTTCGCCCGGAAAGATGCGGCAATTGACGTTAGCCCGCGCGGTTTGCGGGAGCGCATTGGGCGCGTGGCCGCCGGAGAGCATCGTGGCGACGCAAGTGGTATGCAACAACGAATTGTAGTAAGGAGATTCGGAAAGACGACGAACAGCGGCAGGATCGGGAGGCTCCTTGGCGACGGCTTTCATGTCCGCGGATTCCCGCCCCGAAGTCAACGCGGCCATGCGTTCGAAATAGTTGCGGGTGATTTCGTTGAGGTGCAGCGGAAAGGAGAACGATTGCAAGCGAGAGAGCACGCCAGCTAAATGGTAGATGGCGTTATCCGGTGTGGGAACGGAACTGTGGCCGCCGGGATTCAGCGACTCGAATTGGAAATCTACGTAGACTTTTTCACTGGCCTGAATCGCTGCAAGAATCGGCTTTCCCTTTTCCTTCTCGAATTCGCCGCCGTCCAAGTTGATGCAGTATTCGGCGTCGATCCAATCGCGATGCTGCTTCAGCAACCAGTCCACGCCGTTTGCGGAGCCTCCTTCTTCGTCGGCGGTCAGGGCGAGGATCAAGTCGCGGTCCGGCACGAAACCCTCTTTCTTCAGGCGAATGAAATTGGTAACCAGGATAGCGTCGCCTTCTTTCATGTCCTCGGTGCCCCGGCCGTAAAAGTAGCCATCTTTTTCGATGAATTCGAAAGGATCCATGCTCCAGTCGGACCGAAGAGCTTCAACGACGTCCAAGTGGCCGATAAACAGAATGGCCTTGCGCTTGCCCGTGCCACGAAAACGGACGACAAGATTTTTCTTGCGGTCGTTGGGCCCGGCGACGTGAAGGTCATTTTCCGCAAAACCTCCATTTCGGAGGCGTTGGGCCATGGCTTCGGCAGCGGTGGTCACATTGCCGACCGAGTCGGTGGTGTTGATTTCGATGAGTTGCTTGAAAATGTCATGCCCCATCTGGTCGGCGGAACTCAAACTCTGCGCCCTCGCGCAGTGGACAGAAATGCTCATCCAGCCAAACATCAGCGTCCAGCGAATCGCTCTTCGCATTCGTTCTCCTCAAAACAAAAATCAAGAAAAAGGCAGCGGTCCCTGCGGCGTGCTCTGACGCATCGACATCGTCAGCCGCAGGCAGCGCGACAAGTGTGAGGCAGCCCAGAATAGCAATATCATGCCAAAGCCGCGGTCCAGCAAAAGAAACATCACGAAAGCCAGGAAGACGGCGAGTCCCGTGCGTTCCGGCCGCATCAGCGGGGCGGGAAGACGGCTGTTCACGAAGCGCGCCAGCTCCCGCGGCCATTTGTAAACCCAATACAGACCATAGATCGGTATTAGGTGAAACCATGCCGCTCGCAGTGGCTTGATGGGATACGCGCCAGAAGACACGAACTTCAGCACGACGTGAAACTCGTAGACGCACACCAGCCAATACACCAGGCTGATAAAATTCGCAAGGAAGAGATAAAGAGGCGGGACGATGAGCGGTTCTTTGGCAAGTTCCGGATGCAGCGAGATGGCGATCATCTCGGCGATGATTGTCGCAACGCCGAGCAGGTAGCCGATCCAGATGCGCGGAAAGGGAGGCGCCGGCTGTGCTGGTTGTCCTTGCGAATCCTCACTGGACCAATCCATTTTGTCCTCGACGAAGGCGTCTTGCGAGGGTAACGGCGCGGCGGCTGATACGTCAAACTCTTTGCGCACGTCCGATCCTTGATGGACCGGAATTGCTTTGCGCAGCGTGGCATGCATAGACTGTCGAAGCCTCGATTACACAAGAAAATGGAGAGGAAATCATGAAGCTGGTGCAAAGACGGATGATCCAAGTCGTGCTAGGAACGGGACTGTTCCTTTCTGGAGTTGCCGCAGGCGCGCTCCACGCACGAAGCGCGGCGGTGCAAAACCATTTCGGCCAGCCAAAAACCGTACTG
Source organism: Terriglobia bacterium (assembly GCA_033853375.1). Lineage (GTDB taxonomy): Bacteria > Acidobacteriota > Terriglobia > Acidiferrales > UBA7541 > Acidiferrum. The sequence goes on along the minus strand of JAWOLO010000311.1, from coordinate 7,688 downwards.
CATGTAGTGGTGTATAAGTTCCGAGACGACGTATCGAATTACGACCGGGAGAAGGCTATCGACGGCATCAAAGAAATGGCGGCGAAGATTCCAGGCATCAAAAATGTTTGGCTGAAAACGGAACGTAACCAAGCCCGAGATTTCAGTGGTGTTTACGCCATAGAGTTTGCTAGCGCAGAAGCCGCCGCGGATTATGCGGAGAGTCCGGTGCACGAAGCATGGTCGAAATCATGGCAGAAAATTCGCGAGAATAGCTTGTCCTTCCAGGTTTCGAATCCCTAGCGACGTGTAGGTTGGATGGCGTCGCGCTTTCGTCACCAAATCCGCAACCTGCTGTCTTACCTGCAAGCAGCGCTGCTAGAATCGTTCTATCTCTGTGGCTTTCCATCCAAAGGATTGGTGCGCGCAGATGCAAAGTCCCGGAACTCCCTCTCTCACTGAGCCGGACAAGATGTGGCGGCTAGGCTTTTGGAGCCTCATCGCCACACAATTCCAGGGTGCCTTCAACGAAAACGGCCTGAAGTTCCTGGTCATCTATCTGATCCTCGCGATGGAAAAAGACAAAACGCGGCGCGACCAGATGGAATTACTGGTCGGCGTGTTATTCGCCGCTCCTTTCATTTTGTTTTCGCTGACCGGAGGCTATCTCGCGGACCGATTCAGCAAGCGCGGCGTCACCATCTGGACGAAGGTTTTTGAAGTGGGTGTCATGCTCTTCGCCACCGCCGCGTTAGTCGGGCCTAATCTCCCGTTGGCACTCGCAGCGATTTTTCTTGTTTGCACACAAGGAGCCCTGTTCGGACCTTCCAAATACGGCTTGCTACCGGAACTGCTCCCACAGGAGAAACTCTCTTGGGGCAACGGCGTGCTCGAGTTGGGAACCTTCCTCGCCATCATCGCCGGCAGCATGAGCGGTGCCTTCCTTGCTGAGGCTTTCAACGGACGCGAAGTGTATTCAGGTGTGCTGCTTCTCGGATTTACCGTTATCGGTCTGATTTGGAGTTTTGGGATCAGCCGTGTTCCCGCCTGCGACCCCGGGAAGAAGTTCCATGCTGCATCTTTGGTTGATGTCTGGTCGCCGATGAAATTGATCCTCGGAGATCGCGTGCTGTGGCTGGCCGTGCTGGGCAACACGTACTTCTTCTTCGTTGCCGGACTGCTGCAATTCGACATTTTCATTTACGGCCAGGACGTGCTGCACATCCGCGCGACCCAGGGGGGCTTTCTTCAGGCGGCCGTGGCGATTGGGATTGGACTCGGAAGTTTTGCGGCGGGATACCTCTCGGCAGGAAAGATTGAATACGGCTTGATTCCCCTTGGCGCGCTGGGCATGACCACGCTTGGGCTCTGCCTGGCTATTCCGGACCTTTCTTTTCGAGCCGTCCTCATGCTCCTGGCCGGACTCGGCTTCTTCGGCGGTTTTTTCATCGTGCCCATCAGTGCGCTGATTCAGCATCGGCCGGAAGAAAACAAGAAAGGCAGTGTTATCGGCGCGGCGAACTGGCTTTCGTTCGTGGGCATCGGCGCCGCTTCTGCGGTGTACTACGTCGGGACACATTTTATTCACCTGAGCCCAGGAGGAATCTTTTTCTGGTCGGCACTTGTGACATTTGCCGCCACTGCCTATGTGGTGTGGTTACTGCCGGATTCATTGTTGCGGTTGCTGCTGTGGTTGGCCACGCACACGCTTTACCGGCTCGACGTCGTGGGGCGCGAAAACGTGCCTGCTCGAGGCGGTGCGCTGCTGACGCCCAACCATGTTTCGATGGCCGATGCTGCGTTTTTGATTGCGTCAATCGATCGCCCAATTCGATTCCTCATGTTTCGCGGCTCGTACGAGCATCCGCTGGTCAAGCCTTTCGCGAAAATTCTGCACGTGATTCCCATCGCCTCGGACCAAGGCCCGCGCGAAATGATTCATTCTTTGCGGCAGGCCACGGAGGCGCTGAAAAACGGCGAAGTCGTCTGCATCTTCCCGGAAGGGCAAATGACGCGCATCGGCCAAATGATGCCGTTCCGCCGTGGCATGGAGCGCATCATCAAAGGCGTGGACGTGCCCATCATTCCGGTGAACCTGGACGGCGTGTGGGGCTCGATTTTCAGTTTTGCGGGCGGGCGCTTCCTCTGGAAATTTCCGCGGCGCATTCCGTATCCCGTGCGAGTCACGTTCGGGAAGCACCTGCCGCCGACTGCAACTTCGCAAGAGGTTCGCCGCGTGGTGCAGGACCTCGGCGCGGAGGCGTTCGAACGGCGCAGAAAGCATATGCACACACTGCCCGAAACGTTTGCCTACACTGCGCGAAGGCATCCGCTGCGATTCGCCATGGCCGACGGACAGCGGCCGAAGCTGAACTATTTTTCGGCGTTGGTGGGAACGTTGGTCCTGGCAAGGCGTCTGCGCAGGCAATGGCAAGGCCAAGAAATGGTCGGCGTGCTGCTGCCGCCGTCAGTGCCTGGCGCTCTGGTGAACTTTGCAGCTATGCTCATGGGCAAAGTGCCGGTGAACCTGAACTACACCGTTTCGAATGAGACGCTCGCGTCTTGCGCGGCACAATGCCATCTGAAAACGGTTGTGACCGCGCGCGTCTTTCTAGAGAAGGTCAAGGTACAGCCGCCGGGCGAAGTCATTTTCATCGAAGACGTAGCCAAAGATCCTGGCATTGGCGAAAAACTGGCGGCAGCACTGGCCGCGTCCCTTTTTCCCTCAAAAGCGCTGGCGAAATTTGCTGGAAGCGAGAAACGCGCAACTCTCGACGACATCGCGACAATCATTTTTTCCAGCGGTTCGACCGGCGATCCCAAAGGCGTCGTTCTGACGCATTACAACATCGCTTCGAATGTTGAACAACTCAATCAGGTCTTCATGCTGCACGGCCACGACCGCATTTTGGGCATTCTCCCGTTTTTCCATTCGTTTGGGTTCACCGGCACGCTTTGCCTGCCCGCAGCCACCGGCATCGGCGTGGTGTTTCATCCAAACCCGCTCGATTCGCGCGTGATCGGGGCGCTGGTCAGCAAATACGCAGTGACCATGCTGCTCGCCACGCCGACTTTCCTCAACGCTTACACGCGGAGGTGCCCGCCGGAAGATTTTGGCAGCCTGCGCTTTGTCATGGCCGGAGCGGAGAAATTGCCGGAGCGCATTTCGCAAGCCTTCGAGGATCACTTCGGCATCCAGCCTCACGAAGGTTACGGCTGCACCGAATGTTCTCCCGCAGTGACTGTCAACACCACAGATTTTCGCGCCGCTGCCTTCCGGCAAGTGGGTGCAAAGCGCGGCAGCATTGGTCATCCCTTGCCGGGCATCTCGGTGAAGATTGTTGATCCGGACACCGGGAAGCCAGTCGCTCCGAACGAGCCGGGACTGCTGCTCGTGCGCGGCCCAAATGTGATGCGTGGGTATCTGAACAAACCGGAAAAAACTGCGGATGTTCTTCGCGATGGCTGGTACAACACTGGCGACATCGCGAGGATGGATGAAGAAGGCTTTCTGCGCATCACCGACCGGCTGAGCCGCTTCAGCAAAATCGGTGGCGAAATGGTGCCGCACATCAAGGTGGAGGATTTGCTGCAAAAACTGGCTGGCGCGACGGAACAGACTTTTGTCGTGACGGCCGTGCCGGATGAGAAAAAGGGCGAGCGCCTCATCGTTTTGCACACGTTGAACGACGAGCGGCTGGAAGAGTGCCTCGAAAAGTTGGGGAAGAGCGACTTGCCCGCGCTCTGGCGGCCGCGGGCAGATCAATTCGTACGCATCGAAAAGCTGCCCTATCTGGGAACCGGAAAACTCGATCTTCGGAAAGCGCGCGAATTGGCGCTGGAGATGACGCGGCGTGAGATTTCTCAATAATTGCGCAAAAACATCGACGGCGAAGCGAAGCGCATGAAGCCCGGAGAAAGTTTGCTGCGTTGGCGCACTCCGCTACTTCGGTTACTGGTGACGGCAATTGTTCTCGCCATTTGGTTCTGGACGCAATCGCTGCTTGGCTCGCGCACGCCGCCTGTTAACGGCGGAATCGGCGACGCGCTTCACAACCTGACTTCCGGCCTGAATTCCTATTTCGCGCAGAACTCCGTGGCCGCCAATGCCCTGCTCATTGCCAGCTCTGCGTTCATCGACGCGTTGGCCGTGTTTCTACTGGGCAGTTGGCTCTTCGGCGGCAGCGTGCGGTCGTTTCTAGGCTTGGTTTTGCTCATGCTCCTGCGGCAACTCTTGGAGGCTCTTTGCTCCTTGCCCGTGCCGCCGGGAATGATCTGGCACTATCCGGGATTTCCTTCGCTTTTGGTGACCTACCGCGTCGCCAACGACTTTTTCTTCTCCGGACATACGGCCATCGCTGTTTTCGGCGCGATAGAGCTTTCCCGCCTCCATCGCAAGTGGCTTACCACCGCCGCTATTTTGCTCGTGCTCTTTGAGGTAGCCACGGTTCTTATTCTGCGCGCCCACTACACGATGGACGTTTTCGCCGGTATACTCGCCGCGCTGTGGGTCGCTAGACTCAGCGAACGTCTTTCCCCTGCCATCGACCGCTATCTGACCGGAAATCGCTAATCTCTCATCACCACGAACTCCTTTGTTATCTTGCCCGTACAGGAAAAATGGAGCTTAGGGCACACGTCACAGCCGGATGTGCTCTGCATCACAAAGTCTCCGGCATTCCCTCGCATACAGTGTGATGGCGGTGTTCCCGGGGTACAGAATGGAACCCCGGCTGGTACCGATTTTCGGCTTTCGTTGAGTGCGCACAGGTCTAGGGTGCCTTGGACATCGTCAATGAACTTCGTGGAGGTCCGCATGGACCGGGCTCCCATCATTCTTGACGGAAATGAAGCAGCCGCCTCGGTCGCTTACCGGCTGAACGAGGTGATTGCCATCTATCCGATTACGCCTTCGTCCCCTATGGGCGAGTGGGCGGATCAATGGCGCTCGGAAGACAAGAAGAACATCTGGGGCGCCGTGCCGGATGTGATCGAAATGCAGAGTGAGGGCGGCGCTGCGGGAGCGCTCCACGGAGCGCTGCAGGCTGGAGCGCTCGGCACAACGTTTACTGCGTCACAGGGCCTGCTGTTGATGATCCCCAACATGTTCAAGATTGCCGGAGAGTTGACCGCAGCAGTAATTCATGTGGCGGCGCGCACGGTAGCCACGCATGCGCTTTCGATTTTTGGCGATCACAGCGACGTAATGGCCGCCCGTTCCACAGGCTTTGCGATGTTGGCCTCCAATTCCGTTCAGGAGGCGCACGATTTCGCGCTGATTGCCCAGGCCGCCACGCTCGAATCGCGAATTCCTTTCCTGCACTTTTTTGACGGCTTCCGGACTTCGCACGAAGTGAACAAAATCATTCCTCTGTTGGATGAAGATCTTCGCGCCATCGTCGACGAAAGATTCATTCAACAACATCGTGAGCGTGCGCTTTCTCCCGATCGCCCCGTGCTGCGCGGCACGGCGCAGAATCCCGATGTTTTTTTCCAGGCCCGCGAAGCGTGTAATCCGTTTTATCGCGCCTGCCCGCAAATCGTTCAGGACGTGATGGACCGCTTCGCAAGGCAGACCGGCCGTAGCTACCACCTGTTCGATTACGTGGGAGCTCCCGATGCGGAGCGCGTGGTGATCCTGATGGGCTCGGGCGCCGGCGCAGCCGCTGAGTGCGTGAAAGCCTTGCAAAAATCGGGCGAAAAAGTCGGCTTCCTCAAGGTGCGCCTGTACAAACCTTTTGCGCTGGAAGCGTTTTTTGCAGCGCTGCCAACGACCGTGCGCAGCATCGCGGTGCTCGACCGCACGAAAGAACCGGGCAGCGTCGGCGAGCCGCTCTATCAAGACATTGCTACCGCTTCCCTGGAACGCCACGCCGGCAATGGCTCCCGGCCTTTGCCGCGCATCATAGGCGGGCGCTACGGGCTCTCTTCCAAAGAATTCACTCCGGCGATGGTGAAAGCGGTCTTCGATGAATTGAAGAAGTCTCAGCCGCAGAATCACTTTACCATCGGCATTCACGATGATGTCACGCACACCAGCTTGAATTACGATCCGGCGTTTTCGACCGAAGATCCGCGCACGGTTCGCGCGCTCTTTTATGGTTTGGGCTCCGACGGTACGGTTGGTGCAAACAAAAACTCCATCAAAATCATCGGCAAGGGAACAAAGAACTACGCGCAAGGGTACTTTGTTTACGATTCCAAGAAAGCCGGTGCCATCACCGTTTCGCACGTTCGGTTCGGACCGGAACCCATCGAGTCCACTTATCTGATCTCCAAAGGCAGCTTTGTCGCCTGCCACCAATTCCAATTCATCGATCGCATCGACGTGCTCGCTGCCGCGGAACCGGGCGCGACGTTCCTGCTAAACGCTCCGTTTGGTCCCGAGGAGATTTGGAGCCACCTACCGCGCCAGGTCCAGCAGACCATCATCGACAAAAAGCTCAAATTCTATGTGATCGATGCTTACAGCGTGGCTCGGGAAGCGGGCATGGGCACGCGCATCAACACCATCATGCAGACGTGCTTTTTTGCCATCAGCGGCGTTCTGCCGCGCGAAGAAGCCATCGCCGCCATCAAAAAAGCCATTCAGGAAACTTACGGCAAGCGGGGCGAAGCCGTGGTGCAGAAGAATTTTGCAGCCGTCGACCAGGCGCTCTCTCGCCTGCATCAGGTGAAGGTTCCGGAAAAAGTTTCCGCAACATTTGAAATGCTGCCGCCAGTTCCCACGCGAGCCCCGGCTTTTGTGCGCGAGGTCGTGGGCACTATCATTGCCGGAAACGGCGATGCTCTACCGGTTAGTGCATTGCCCATCGACGGCACGTTCCCCACTGCCACAGCACAGTGGGAAAAGCGCAACATCGCCCAGCAGATTCCCGTTTGGGACACCGAGCTGTGCATTCAGTGCGGCAAATGCGTGCTGGTCTGCCCGCACGCCGTGATTCGCGCCAAGGTGTACGACGCTTCGCACTTGGCTAACGCACCGGCCACGTTCAAAACCGCCAAGCCGCGCTGGCGCGAGTTCGAATCGCTGCGTTACACCTTGCAAGTCGCGCCGGAAGATTGCACCGGCTGCCGCCTGTGCGTGGAAATCTGTCCCGCCAAGAGCAAGAGCGAAGTCAAGCACAAAGCCATCAATATGGAGATGCAGGCGCCATTGCGCGCGCAGGAAAGCGCCAACTGGGACTTCTTCCTCTCCTTGCCCGAATTTGACCGCGAGCGCATTTCTCACACTCAGGTAAAAGACACTCAGCTTCTCGAGCCGCTTTTCGAATTCTCCGGCGCCTGCGCCGGCTGCGGCGAAACTCCTTATATCAAGCTCCTCACGCAGTTGTTTGGCGACCGCCTGCTGATCGCCAACGCGACCGGATGCTCTTCCATTTACGGTGGCAACCTACCGACTACGCCTTACACCATGAACAGGCAAGGCCGAGGGCCGGCCTGGTCCAATTCTCTCTTCGAAGACAACGCCGAATTCGGCTTGGGCATGAGGCTGGCCGTTGATCACCAGAATCTGTACGCACAACAGCTTCTCACGCGGCTGTCCGGGCCGTTGGGCGGGACGCTGGTAACCGCTCTGCTCGAAGCCGATCAATCCAAGGAGTCAGGCATCGAAGCGCAGCGCCAGCGCGTTGCCGAGCTCAAGCGCAAGCTCGCGACCATCGATTTGCCGACCGCCCGCGAGCTTCTCACTGTGGCTGATATGCTCG
>JAWOLO010000310.1:0-9275 GCA_033853375.1 Terriglobia bacterium | reverse complement strand
AGTAGTTGAAAAGAATGGAGCGGCCTATCGGAATCGAACCGACACCTGAACCTTGGCAAGGTTGACGAATAACTTCAAACACGCTGGATTTGGCGGCTTTTTAGAGATTTTCAGATGGCCTAATTGGAAAATAATGGAAAATGGAAAACGGGCCGGTTAAGCGTGCTCCACCCGCGTATCCTAGTGGACTATTCTTTCAATTTCTGCAAAAGGTACAGCAACATGGGGCTACGCTGGAACTTCAGGCCGACGACAAAGCGACCATCGGCTTGTTTGTGGCAATAGATGACCTCGCCGCGCAAAGGTCCCTCTCCTGTTGCCGGAGTAAAGTCCACCTGCTCGCCCTGTTGCCACGGGCTGCGAGCGTACACGCAAGCGCCAAGTACGCTGATGTTCTCGACATCAGCTTTTTCCTGTCTTTCCATACTTGCAGTCCCTGCAAGCGCGAGTTGCGCCTCCATCATGACGGGAAGTCTTTTCTCTGCTCTGCCAGCTAAACGACTATCGAGTGCCATTACGTTTGGCCCGTTGCCGAGCAAGTCTCGATTGGTTGCACTAGGGCTGGAGGGCTGAACCGGACAGGATGGACTTGGGCTGAGTTGTCGTACGTGGATTAGAGCTTAGTGCGGAATTCTTGGGTCTTGCTCTCCTCTCGCTTGCTAGAACCTGGTAAAACATTATTGCGAATGTAGGAGATAGCAATCCAGTGAAAGTGGCAATCTCCCATACCAACAATCCCTAAATTGCAGGCGTGGAAGTTGACTAGAATCAGGCCCATGATGGATATCCCGCCGAGGGAGTGGCAACTCAACTTCCGTGGCCCGGAGGGCGGCAAGCGTCACGCCGTCGCGGGAGTGGAAACACAATCCAAAATGCAGACAGTCAATGGTCTCAAATTCCAGCCTTTACCTGATAATCTTGAACATCCTTACCCTGATTGACTGCGAACAGCCACTTGATAGCCTTCAAGTACATGCCAGCCCGAAGCAGGTCACATGCTCGAAGGCCGGAATCAAGCGCGTACTTCCCAACGGTTCTTTGTACACATTTCTTCTGTGAATGATCCGTTTCTAACCGAGGTAGCATCCGTTGAAAATATCAGTTCCAACGGCGTGCGAGTTGCTACGGAGCGGTCTTGGGAACAGGGATCGCAAGTGAACGTGAAATCCGTGGGACGCGATCTGAAAGTCAAGGCGCGGGTCGTTTATTGCAGAGCAATTGGTCCCAACAAATTCGCTGTGGGCTTAAATATCATCTAGGCCGCTGCAACAGACGAACAGCGGAATCCCGGAAGGTTCAAACAGTTTCTAAGAGACGGCTAGTGGTATAATGCTTATCAACACGGTAGAAGAGGTAGGGTCCCTCTTGTTCTACAAGCCTCCCGCTTGTTCCATGCTCAAGGACTCTCATCCTTTGTCGAAATTCGCCGCACAGGGCGAGATCATTGATGGCTGTGCTTCGCCAAAACTCCGACCGGCTTTGGAATCAATGACATGGCGGCCGTCGTCTCCACCAGCGTTCTGGTATAACTGTTCGCCATGTTTCGTTTCCTCGGGGCCTCTTTCGCAGCCCTCGTTCGCCTCTTTTGCTCGCAGAAAAGTCTGGTGCTTGAAAATCTGGCCTTACGCCAGCAGCTTTCTGTGCTGAAACGCCGTCATCCACGCCCGAGTCTGGGGCTTTTCGATAAGCTCTTCTGGGTCGTTGCTCGGCGCGTTTGGTCCGCTTGGAAGCAGTCCCTCATCCTGGTCACGCCGGAAACCGTAGTCCGCTGGCACCGGAGTGGTTTTCGCATGTACTGGCGACTGATTTCTAGAGTGCGGAGCCAGGTGGGAAGGAAACAGACATTGAAGGAGATTCGGAAATTGATCTTCCGTATGGTCGTGGACAACCCAACCTGGGGAGCACCGCGTATCCACGGCGAACTCCTTATGCTCGGTTTTTGATGTTTCCGAGAGGACCATCTCCCGTTGGATGAAACGAGCGCCAAGCCATCCTGACCGGGCCAAGCAAACTTCATTCCGAAGTCCCTGGCAGAATGGCATCGCGGAGCGTTGGGTCGGCGGTTGCCGCTGCGACTTGTTGGATCACATCATCGCCATCAATGAACGCCATCTAAAGCGCGTGCTCGGCGAATATGTTTCCTACCACCACGAAGACCGCACGCATCTTGGCCTTTCGAAGCAAACACCAGCTAGCAGAGCTCCCTCCGCGGCTTCCGGTCGGGTCGTGTCTCACCTGCGACTCGGAGGGCTGCACCATCGCTACGATCGGGCCGCCTAATTGATTCAACGTTGCGCCGCGCAAGCAAGGTCGGAGCATTCCATCCTTTATATACGGGTTGCTGCCGGAGGGATCTGGCGCTCCGCGGAAGATTGTTTGTTCGAGTCTTCCTTTGTGACCCAAATGTTCGAAATGTTCACCAAGGCAATAACGGAATCAAACTATTTCTGGCACGGATGAGATTTTGGCGAGGAACACCCCCTGGAAGAGGTATCAAAGCTGCTCGGGCATTCATCAACCAAAGTTACCGAGAAGCATTACGCGCCATGGATCAAAGGGCGGCAAGACTGTCTGGATTCCTTCATGTTGCCAATCGTGAACGGTAAGAAGTGAGCTGGCCAGTCAATTCGCTCTTTAGCAAAAACCGCTGAAGCACCGTTCGCAGGATGCGCAGGATTGTGTTCCTTTTTCGCTTTGTGCTCCGCGCGGCACCCGTCTTTCATTATGTTGCATCTTGGAGTTTACCGGCGAATAACTCATTCGTAGCGGATGGAGATCGCAGGGTCAACGCTCGCTGCCCGAAACGCTGGAACCGCGCTGGCAATCAAAGTGAGCAGGAATAATGTCAAGCAGGCCGCTCCAAGCGTCGCCGGATCGTTCGGAGCGATCCCGAAAAGAAGGCTCGCAATCAGCTTCCCGGCTTCGAGGGACGCAAGCGTTCCAAGCACCACGCCAACAAGCCCCAGCCGGGCTCCTTCACCAATTACCTGCAACAGAACATCTTGTCGTCGGGCACCTAACGACATGCGCACGCCGATTTCGTGCGTACGGCGCGCGACAGAGTACGACACAACACTGTAAACCCCCGCCGCAGCTAGCACCAGCGCAAGAGTCGCAAACAACGATAGGGTCACCGCTCGCAGCCGGAGGGGGCCCGCGGAACTGGAGACGATTTCCTCCAAGGGCCTTACGCTGAACAAGGGAACCTCACGGTCAAGCGAGGCCACCGCCTCGCGAATCAGCGGGGCTAACGTTTCTGAGCCTGAGACAACTCGCAGTACGAGAGCCATCTTCAAGTTTGCAACGCTAGCACCTCCCTGTGCAATGTCCCTAACGTATGTTCGGAGTGCCGGGGCTAGACCCACTGCCACTGCTGTGATAAGGGAAAGAGCCGAGGCGAAGCCAACTGCCCTTATGTCTATCCCAGCTTGGAACAGCCCCGGTATCTCCTGTGGTGCGTAGGCGCTGAAGAGATGGATTCCCACAATTGCAATGAGAACTCCCAGCACCCCTGCTCCTAACGCCAGCAGTAAGCTTTCCGCGAGCAGCTGTTGAAAAAGGCGCGCGGGGCTTGCCCCAAGCCATATATAAATGGCTAGTTCCTTCTCTCGCGTTACGGCATGCGCCAGGACGAGGTTTGCTGCGTTTACGCACGTAAGGAGCAAAACGAACAACACCGCGGCCGAAAGTGCAAGCAGAGCGGGGCGACTCTCGCGGGAAAGCGCTTGCTTCAGTGGTATTGCAACGGCACCTAGCCCCAAGCCGACGCCTGACTTCTTGTTTGTGTCTTCGAGTCGCCGAGACATGACCTTCAGTTCGGCGCGAGCTTCATCGAGCCTTACGCCGTGGCGAAGTCGGCCGACTAATGTCTGACCGAAGGAGGCAACGTCCAAATCTCCCTCAAAAGCCGCCGTAGAAGTACGGCGCGGGGGGCGCGGAACCCAAATGTCCGTTCTCGCGGGAAACCTAAAGCTGGGGGGCATCACTCCGATCACGCGATATCCAACACTGTTAAGTGCTACGCCCTGGCCGATAGCCGACGTCGGAGCTCCAAAGTGCGCAACAGCGAAGGCATGACTGACTACAGCCTCACTTTCAAAACCTGGGATGTGCTCGTCTGCAAAGAACGTGCGGCCGAAGGCAGGCGAAACTTCGGCAACTCGAAAAAAACTTGGCGAAACGACCGCCACTCGGATCCGCTCCGATTGGCCCAGGGTGCTTAAGTTTGCGCCCCCCGCCGAGTAGGTAGCCAGACTGGCCAACGTCCTGGCTTGGCTCCACCACGCCAGCTGGTCGCCGCCGGGGGGGTGGCAGCTCCCTGAATGAAAACGAGCTCATCTAAGTGTGGTAAGTCAACGGGGCGAAATAATGCCCGGTCAAGAACCGTAAACATTGTCACTGAAGGAGCGAACCCGATGGCAAGGAGCAGAATTAAAGTTGCTGCGTACTCCGGGCTCCTGAGGTTTGCTCTCCAGCAACGCACAATATCAGTGACAAATTGGTTGATGGCACACCGACCTTGTCTACTGTTCCTACGCTGGTCGACTTATTCTAGCACGCAAGGGACGCCGTGCGTTCGCTTTCGGCAGTCATGGTGAGCTCACTTGAGGTCATCGGTGTTCAAATTGGCCGATGAGCTTACGCCCGAGATGGTAGTTGTCGGCTCGCATGTAGCGGGAAACAAACCTTTCCATCCATTTGCGGTGCACACTCGTAACATTCCCTGGGGGCCGGGTTTGTGGTGGCCGCCAAGCGAATAAAGCCGCCCCGCTTCGTCAACGCAGTAAGTCGTGTACGTTTTGGGCGCTGGGTCCTTCCGGGTCACATATAACGTAATGACAATGACCACGACTCCGGCCAGCCCGACCGCCCGATTGTGGTATTAAATCAAGCATGAAGTATGAAGTATGTTAACATGTATTATAGGACTTATTATAGAATTCTATGTAGATTAATAAGCAGTTAACTTACGGCGACCGAATGATCATGAGACTCGCCTGCGACCGCGATTTCCGCCAGCGGAAGAAACGTACTACTACTTTTTGAGTGCCTCCGTCGAATTGCAAGGCAGACAAGTTGTAGAGAGGTGCCTGCTTAAATTCGACCTTGTTCCAAGCCATCGCGTGAAATAGGATTGCGGCCTACGTTCTCCGCCACCTCAAGTGATCCTCCCGGACCTGGTTCGCGCTTCGATAGACTGCAAGTTGGCGTTCGGGCTTCGTATGAAGCCATATTCCTTGCGGTTCTTCTCTCCGGAACAGGTGGATCAGATTCTGCGCGATGGCGCGAAGCATGGCCGCGCAGGTTCACACGCCGCGATCGAAAGGATCCTGAAACACGAACCAGGACTGCCGCGGGCGGAACTCTGGCAGCGCATACGGCAACTCAAGAATCTCTCGCCCGTGCCGGCTTACCGTCATTCTGTTTGGAACCCCGAGGATGAAACGATTCTGCGCGAGGGTTATCAGCGGGCGAGTTCGGGAAAGAAAGAAGCAGTACGGGAACTGCTGAGACGACACCCTGATTGGCGCCGCCACGTGATTTGGAGACGCGCGGCGAAACTCGGACTGGTTCGGAAGCAGGGCAAGCGACGCCCAGAGCGCTTTCGGCGTCCTTGGTCGGGAGGATGATGACCGAGTTCTGCTCAATCTTGCAGGCTACAAGAGGTTGCGAATGATCGCGAAATTACTGCATCGGTCGGAGCGTGGTATTCGTTATCGGCTCGCTCTGTTCGGTAAGAGCAGCCGGGTTCACGTTGATGGTTATGCTCGGCGCACACTCGCAGAAGAGCTGCATTTTGGAAGGAAAACCATCCAACAGATGATCGTGCGGGGGCTACTGGAGGTTCGTGATCCACGGATTACTCCGGAATCGCTCCGGGCCTTACAGAAATCGGGACGCTTAGCCAGTCTACAACTCAACCACAAAAGGGAAAAAGAAACTCCTGCAGGAACAGAACAAGAACCCTCCAGCGCACGAGATGTCAAGAATTGCACTCCGGATTCAGCTGGCCCGTCCGGTAGCTTTGTGAAGTCGACTCGTGCCAGCCGCGTGTGGACAGACGTCGCTAGGACACTGAACGTGAGTTTGGAGACGGTCGAGAGGCTGATCGCTCAGCGTTCTCTGAAGCTGTACGACCCAAGGGTCACGGAAAAATCCTTCAGCAACTTTTGCCGTCGAAATGGAGCACTAATCAATGGTGAACTCCTCGACGGGGAAACTCGACATTGGCTTCGGAGCTCGATGGATTGGAACCGCAGTGGCGGAGAGGCCGATGCGCGTCGACTGAATCCTTTTCGTAGGCATGCGCTGGTTGTGAGGAGATGCACTGGTTGTGGCCGCGATATTCGTGGCAACGCTTTCTTCCGGCATATTAGGCGATGCGGAAGCGCCAAATCTCAGGGCATTACGCCGGCGCCCCCTGTAGATTTCAGGCCACGGCCCTGAGACCGTTTTTGGCGACTAACGCAAGGAGTTTTAGTGAAGCTCCTCTTGGATGCTTTTCGCCTCGTTCCCACTGACTGACCAAGCCAGTCGTAACGTTTAGATAGCGAGCGAAGACCGCTTGGCTGGCCTTCTCGCGTTGGCGGAGGGCGCGGATCTGTTTGGCGGTCAACGGCGGCACTGGCGTCAGGCACATGACGTCAAATTTCCGCATGGTCTCCTTGTCCATTACACCGGCCTCGTGGAGACCCTTGGCGGTCTCGTGTACGGAGGCCAGCACGGGACTACGATACTTTCCATGCCTTGTCGTCTTAGTTTTTCTCATGGCACGTCACCTCGATCAGTGTTCCGAACGCCACTGCTTGGGCCAGGGACTTATCGTCATAGGCCAGAATTTGCGATGCGAGTTCTTTTAGTGTTGCCAACTCGTCTTGCGTAATATTGGCCCGCTCATTTTTCGCGAAGCCGTGGACGAAAACTGCCCTCGTGGCTCGCCTGTACAGGATCATCGCGCGGAAACCGCCTGATTTTCCTTTGCCTGGCCGGGCGATCCGTTGCTTGATGACCCCTCCTCCGAGGTCGGCATCGATCAAGCCACGTTCGGCGCCTGCAATCGCCTCGCACAGCGTCGGATCATCAAGACCAGCTTTTCGAGCGAATCTGGTGAAGGGCTTGTTCTTGAATATTCGCATCTGCCTCGCAAGCGCCACAGCACGATCATCTTCATATATAGCACTAAGTGCTATAGATGTCAAATCTGCTTCCAGCGTTTGCCGCTCTGGGCGAAGGAGCGAACTCCCAGGAAGGTGGGACGGTGCCCCGAGAAGCAATCGGTCGCAACGGGATTAGGCTAGCCGGTTCACTCAATCCTCCACATGGTTTTCAGCGGCGCGGCGCCACTGGGCGAGAGAAGGGTACACAGCCGTAGGATTCTCTAACCGGCTCTTGTTCCAGTGTTTGGAGTACTGCACAATCCGAACATAAAGGGGATGGTTGCGCGCCTGAATAAGGATCATGTCAAAGCACCCGTCCTTTTTTGCCTGCGAGAAGAAGTGATCGTCAATCCAGCGCATGAGGTGCCCCCCGGTTCTGGCTTTTCCTTCGTGACTTTTGAGGTCGTCCGAGTTCCTGGACTTTAGAAATCCTGGGCACTTTCGTTCCAATTCGCCAGCTACGCGTCTTGGTACTTCGATTCCGGCTGTAGCCACTGGTTGAAGCCAACAGACGAACATCTTCAATTCGATATACCGCTCAACGGCATCAGCAACATTGGCGACGTTTATGTCTTGGCTGGGGTTGTACTTTCGCGCCAAGCGCAACCAATTCTCGAACTTGGGATACGATGACGGTCGCCTTCGATGCCATTCCTGCTCGCAATGCTCCCAGTACGCCCAAATGCTCTGGGAGCGAAGGTCGCGAACTCCGTAGAATATGAGCGCGTCAAGCCAGCCCTCTTGCCTCGCATGCGCGAAAATCTGATTGTGAACCCATTCTTGGAGGCGAAAGCCAAGTAGCCTTGGTTCGTTCATAGGAGTTTTATTCTCGATGAAACCAGGACAGCGCTTTTTGAGATTTGCTGGCAGCCATGAAGGAACACTGCCTTCGGCCTTGACGATGGCCCTTATCCATAGTGCAAGGGCTTCCCAACGAAGATAGGCCTCGTACGCCTTGTGAAAGCGGCCCCACGGAACCCGCATGAGTTGCTTCGTTGCTCCGCGACGCGCAATTCCATGAACTTTCCGCTCAACCTTCGTTGGGTGCCACTTTTTTTTCATGTGATCCGCAGCATACGAACAGCGCAGGTCGGGTGAGCGGATATGGGCCCGGCCGTCTGGCTCTTTCTTCTCTACAGAAACAATACCGACGAGTCGGAAGATCCCGTCTGGGCTCCGGTGCTGCGTTTGCGGCCTATTCGGGATAGCCAAGCGGCGGAAGCGTTGAAAGTTCCAGTTCACATCGTGAGGCGCTGGCGCCGGCGTCTCGAAAGAGTCGGAATGATCAAGACATCGGAAAGAGGTTCCGATAGAGCACATCACGATTGGATCAGTAAACCAGTGGGCGTGGAAAAAGCGGAAGGCTGGCACTTCGTGGGGAACGATCAAAGATGCATTACGGACGATGCAGCGCGTTCTTTCGGCGTATTCCAAGGAAGGCAAGCCGCCGTTTTCTCTCCGTGGGCTTCGTATTCCTGAACGTGACAAACTACAGATGAAGATTCATAGCCGTAAGAAGGTTTCGTACTCCTGGCCGCAGGCGGTCCAAATCGCGAGATTCATTCGCAAACAGGATGGCCTGCGGGAGCGTCAGCGGTACGCGGCTATGGTTCTTCTTGGGTCGGCGTCAGGATTGCGTCCTGGCGAACTCTTGGCCTTGAGACGTAACGATATAGACACCAAGGAATCATGTGTTCGCGTGGATGAGGCGTTGCCGAGAAAAGGTGAGCCCGGGCCATGCAAGAACGCCGCGGCCTATCGAACCGTTTTATTACGGGATGAGGAAGGTCAGACAGCAATGCGGGAACTCAAGCGTTTCCTAGGAAACGGAGGCGATTCCGATGCGCTGGTCTTCCGCACGAAGCATGGCATGCCCGTTCAAGAGACTACCGTACTGAAACAATGTTTGCATCCTGCAGCCGAAGCATTGGGTCTCCCAAAAGCTGGTATGCGTGCCCTTCGCAGGGGATGCAACCGCCGTTGGGAACTAACTGGTATCAATCCCGCGGTCCTGCGTCAACAGATGGGGCATAGCTCATCGGCAATGACGGAGCTTTACACGGGAGAGATACCGATTGAACAGGTTCGAGCCGCCTATTCCAAGGCCAAAACTGGGTT
>JAWOLO010000309.1:0-5714 GCA_033853375.1 Terriglobia bacterium | reverse complement strand
AAACCTCGATCCCGTCACCAATGACGCAGTCAGAACAAAGGATGTTTGCGTTGTCGGAGCGATGATCACTAACATCGCCAACATCATCGTCAATCAGATCGCCAAGCGCGAGTTCCCAAATGGGGTGCCCGTTACTGCGGACGGAGAGCTGGCACCAGATGCGCCTCGCGGGGCTGAAAAGTACGAGCGCTACTTCAAGCTGTCGCGTCTGCTCAATCTAGGGTTCGTAGCAGGTGCGATCGGTTTCACGCCTTTCGTGAATTTCGGCATTCTCAAATCGTACCGGCCGGGCTCCCTCTATCGGTTGTTTACGTAAGGACGAAGTCCGAATCAATGGGGCCAAATGCGGGAACGTTTGCAGCCATAAATTTCGAAAAGGAGAAACGTGTCATGCCATTACTAGAAACAGCAGTCGCAGCAGTGGGTCGACTTGCCCTCGCGGCGGGTTATGACCGTCCGGCTCTCGCCAAAGTGGGACCGCGAGCGACGGACGGACGACCCACAACACATAATGAATCCGGCACTACGCTTAAGCTCGGGTCCGGCTTTCCGCAAGCGGCCGTTTACACGGTGGCCGCGTTGGCTTGGCTCAGCGAGAGAAGGACCCTCAATAGCCGCAATCTGGATCACGATGCCAAAGCAGCGGTTCGGTTTAAGGACCTGCTGGTGGCTGGCTCCGTGATCACCGGTGTAGCGAATCTGATTGGTGAGCAGTTGCTCAGGCAAAAGTATCCGGACGGGGTGCATGTTACCGAGAAAGGGGGACTCTCTGCGGAAACCCCCGACGAGATCGAACATTTCCGTCGCTACTTCAAGGTTATGGGCACGCTAAATCAAGTCTTCGTGGCCGGAGCGGTGGCAGCGACTCCATTCATCAACTTCGGCCTCTTCAATGCGTATAAGCCGCATCCGATTCGAAGCTTTTTCAAACTTTAATCACAGAGGCCGCGTGGCAGAACAGCAAAGAAAGCAGCGCCTTCGCGCGGATACTGACTTCAGCCCGGCTTGAGAATCCTTCGAGCCGGCAGCAATTTAAGGAGGAAACACATGAGTGTCATTGACACTGCAGTAGAAGCAAATGCTGTGCGCTCCAAGACTTATGACAAGAGTCTCGGGCGTCCCCCGGCTCCAAAGTTGGTCATCGTCACCTGCATGGATCCAAGGCTGACTGGCATTTTGCAGATGCTGGGCCTTGGAACCGGCGATGCGGACTTCGTCAGAAACGCCGGGAGCGTGGTCAATGAGGATTCAATCCGTTCGCTTCTCGTTTCAACGCGCGTGCTCGGAGCGAGAGAGATCATGATCATCAATCACACGGATTGTGGCATGCAGACTTTCACGGACCATGACCTGGAACAAGAGTTGGAGAACATTACGGGCGAGTCGCCCGTCGTGCCTGCTCGCTTCTACTCGTTTCGGGACTTGGAGGCGAACACTCGGGAACAAATTCACAGGGTGAAGTCGCACCCTTGGATTCCAAAGGATATTCCGGTTAGAGGCTTCGTATTCGACGTGTCCACCGGCCGCCTGCATGAAGTGGCTGCGAAAGCCGCGACGATTGCAGCATGAGCATTGAAGGGAAGCGGGCTTTCACGTTGAGCGGTTCGAAGGCTCGCTTCCTCGCACAATACAAGCGACGAAATCCGATGAAGGCCGGAGCCGGCTGCGTGGAATTGATCGTGGCATTGCCGCTGCAGCCGACAGTTGTGAGTCGGAAGGAGGCTAAGCATGAGGGCAATTCGAATACACAGGCAAGGTGGTCCGGAGCGACTCTTCTACGAAGAAGCACTGAAACCCACGCTGAGAGCGGGTGATGCTCTGGTTCGCGTCCACTCCTGCGCCATCACTCCCACTGAACTCACGTGGTCAGCAACATTCTCGACTCAAGAAGGGACCGAGCGACTCCCTAGCATACCGGGGCATGAATTGTCGGGCGTTATCGAAGCTGTGCAAAGTGACGCAGCCGGTATGAATATTGGCGACGCCGTTTATGCACTCACTGATTTCTGGCGCGACGGAGCGGCTGCAGAATACGTTGCGGTGCGTGCCGCCGATCTCGCTCCTAAACCGAGAAATCTGACCCATACCCAAGCCGCTGCTGTGCCGCTCTCTGGACTCACGGCATGGCAGGCGCTATTCGATCACGCCGGGCTGTCAGGTGGGCAGCGCGTCTTAATTCATGGGGCCGCAGGAGGCGTCGGGACATTTGCGGTTCAACTCGGCCGTTGGCGCGGCGCATATGTCATCGGCACGGCGCAGTTACAAAATGCTGGCTTCTTGCGCGATCTCGGTTGCGACGATGTTATTGACTACGCAAAAGTCCGTTTCGAAGATAGGGTCGGCGATTTGGATGTCGTACTGGACACCGTTGGTGGGGACACCTTGGAGCGATCCTGGCGTCTTCTCAAGCCAGGCGGCGTTCTCGTCACCGTGGCGGGCAGCGCCCCTGCGGAAAAAAGTGCCCAATACGGCGTGCGTGGGGTCGAATTCATCGTTAAGCCCAATCGGACACAACTAACGGAGATCACTCGCCTTCTGGAGGCAGGAAAAATTCGTCCAATCATCGAGGGGACGTTCTCTCTCGAACGTGCGCGGGAGGCCTTTGAGTACGGGCTGAGAGGGCACAACCGCGGGAAGCTGGTCCTCGAAATTGCTGAGCATCAAGATAAAACAATTCCTTGGACAAGAGTGGAACAGCAAATCGAGCAGCCGGGACCGAAAGATCTGCGCATTGCAGTAATCGGCGCTGGTCCAGTCGGTGGATATTTCGGCGGTCGGTTGGCACAAGCGGGCGAAAACATCGTGTTTGTTGAGCGTGGAGCGACACTCCGGGCGCTTCGCGAAAAGGGTCTACGAGTAGACAGCCCGGACGGCAATTTCATCGTGCAGTCAATCGCTGCGACTGAAGATCCGCATGAGGTGGGCACAGTTGATGTCGTTTTGGCTGGTAAAGGGATGGCAGGTTCTGGCGGCCATCGAGACGATCCGTCCGCTCGTTGGGCCAGACACACTCGTCATACCGCTCATGGACGGGATTGAGGCTCCGGAGCAGCTTGCCACAGCTTTTGGCAAAGAACGCGTCGCTGCTGGGCTTGCAATCACGCTGGGAAGGTCCATTGCCCCGGGGCACATCCGCAATAGGCTGCCTCACAGTTCGATTACCATCGGCGAACTCAACGGAAATATAAGTGAGCGCATTGCTCGACTTCAACGAGCGTTCCAACGTGCCGGCGTCACCGCCAACATCTCGACTGATATCCTCAAAGCGCGGTGGGGAAAACTGGTTCTTGTCGGTCCCTGGAGTGCGATAGGTGCCGTTACCCGTGCTCCACTGGGGGTGGTCCGCACGCAGCCGGAAACGCGCCAGTTGCTGGAGAAAAGTATGAGAGAAGTAGTTACAGTCGCGAGGGCGTTTGGGACTGTGCTATCCGATGATGTTGTGGAGCAGTCCATTCAGACGCTTGACCGGGCGCCTGAAGCGGCTATCGGAAATATGCGGGACATCATTGATGGTCGTCCTTCGGAGCTGGAAGTAGAGGTTGGCGCGATTGTTAGGCTCGCGCGCCGGCTGGGTGTTGAAGTGCCTTGCCACTCGTTCTTGTACGCTAGCCTCTCGCCACAAGAACGAAAAGCGCGGGGAGAAATCGCATTTCCGATTGAGGACGAGAGATTGACCTGACCGGGGATTTTTGTACCAGGTGAAGTGAGAGAGAATTCACCTGGAGGGAAGATCGGTCATGCCCATGACGAGGTACAAGCCGGAGCAGATCGTGACGCTGCTGCGGCAAATTGAAGTCGCTATCGCCAACGGAAAGACCACCCCGCAAGCCTGCAAGGAAGCCCAGATCACCGCCCAGACTTACTACCGCTGGAGGAAGGAGTTTGGCGGGTTGAAACTGGATCAGGCGAAACGTCTGAAGGAGCCGGAGAAGGAAAACAGCAAGCTGAAACGATTAGTGGCAGAGCTATCGCTGGAGAAGCAAATTCTGAAAGACGTCGCGGAGGGAAACTTCTAAGCCCCGAGCGGCGGCGGAATAACACACCGCGCGTGGGCATTGCTATCCCGAGAGAACTGGCTAATAGACCATTCAAGAATGCGCGCCGAGTTGAGGTACGAGCGCTCCGGTCATGTTCTCTTCTGCGATGTTCAGCTGTCACATTCTGCCCCCAGATTTGGCTTGCACAGGAGCCAATATACTGGATTCAAGAAAGTGAATCCTCCGCAACCACAGGTGAGCCGTGCCCCGGCAACCTCGGAAGAAGGACAATAATGACCGTAATTGCCGTCTGCCCGCGGGTTTCAGTGCAAAACACGGCGAGGATCCTTCCCGCCGTGCGAGCAGAATCGCGCCCCCCGCCGCAGGCCCACCTTGCTGGTGCTATCAACGCTCTAATCAGAGCGTTCGCGAATTATCGGCTACTCTGACGTTGAGGTCCCATCGGGAAATCTCAATTGGCGGATTGCCCGTACAGCGGGCACAAATCAGATCCACTCGCTCCAAGAGGCTCGCCCTGGACTAGGCGGAGTGGCTATAAAAACGCCGCGGTCTTCGCATGCTCCTGCCGGCTCTGATTAATTCGATAGCTCATTTGGTCATTGCCTCCTTCTTAAGGGCCTCTTTTACCTTGGCCACGTCCGGGCCTGCTCCAGCTCCCTCATAAAAGGACATGTCCTCGTCGATTCCAACTAACCGAAGGCATTGACCTCCCGGAGCCTGGAAGTAAAGGTGGGGGTCCGGTACCTCAAGCTTCCTCACGAGACCAGACTCGAGGATTTTTCGTCGCATTTCCTCCGCGTTGTCGGACTTGATTTCCAGCCAGACCGATCGTGCAGTGCGTAAGAACTCGCTCTCATCAGGGACATCCCCATAGAGAAACGCGATATAGAAATTTTCTCCCAGACGAAGGAAGTCCCTTTCTTCCTCCGCTTTCGTGATTTTGCCGCCGAGGACATCGCAATAAAATTTACGAATGCTTTCCCGATCTTGTCGCGGAACAATGACCGACGAATGATTCCCAAGTATTACCTTTGACATGGTCACTCCTTTTTAGATTGGGCACTTTCAATGGGATAGGGGTTCTGCAGAACGATAGAGCCGGTCTCCAGCAGGGACTTCAGGCTGGAGATGACCATAGGCCAGGCGCGGACACCGCATGTAGTTCATGTAAACAAAAGTTGATTCAGCCATTGGATTGATCCAGTCGTCGTTTTAGATCGTTAAGCGCCACAATTTATTTCTTCACAGGCGAATGAGCTTCTTCCCATCGGTATTTCTTGCGTGAGCCATTTCCAAATTGCTCACGAAAAATTTCCACAAAGTAGTTCCACCCTTTCTCATGCCCTCTTCCACGGTCAGTATCGGGAAGGCCGGAATGCAGGAGGTTCATGAGCGTGTCTTCTCCCTGTTTCTTAAAGGTCACAGTAACCATCGACTCTTCTCCTAAAGTGTTCGGAGACACCCAGGTATGCTGAATTCGACCCGGCCGCTCGATTTCCGTAAACCGGCCGTAGTGGGACGTCCCCTTGAGGGTCCAGTAAAAGAGCCCGTCTACTTTCGGGTCCAAAATAAACTTTTCGGCTGCATTCCAGGGATTGCCGGGGATTTTTGGATTCAGCCACGCATCGAACACTTCGCTGGGAGGAGCAGGGATTGTTCGTTCAAGCTTAACTTCAATGGTCTTGGTGTTCGTCCTCATTTCCTCTCCTTTTTCTT
>JAWOLO010000308.1:0-3127 GCA_033853375.1 Terriglobia bacterium | reverse complement strand
GTGCTGATATGTGTGAACGTCTGGGCTGCTTGCTTGAGTTTTTCTTCGTCAGCGGTTTCCACCCACTTTTCGAGCTCGTTCATGACCTCGTCGAGGTGTTTCACGGTGTCGTTCCAGGTCTTGCTGTCGAATTTATCAAAGGTCTCGTCATTGTTTCCCCCGAACTTCTCGAGGTTTTCTCCCTTGAGTCGCGCGAGATTCCGCCCATTCCAAAACACCAGATGGTAGGCAAGCTGGCCCACGGAGTGATTGCCTTTGCCGTCGGTCCAACTGGCCTGCTCGGCGGTCAAGCCCTTTACCGCGACATTGGCGGGCACGAACCATTCCGGGTTGGTGTGCGTCGAGCGGAGTTCCGCTAGCAATACTTCCCTGAGGGTGGTGGGCTTTTTATCCTGGGCGCAAAGGCAGACGGCGAACAGCAGGGGCAGAAAAGCGGCGATTTTTTTGACCATTCGAGGCGTCTCCGAGCGCTTAGACGCGCAGGGGGTGAAAACGATTCGTTGAGAACAGGCTTTTGTGGGATTGCTGGGCTGACCGGGCATGGCGCCACAAGGCGCTCACTTTGCCTGGCTAAGCAACTGGCGGGCGTAGGCGGGGGCCTTGCCTTCGTCTTCATGCTTGCAGTAGACAAAGACGTCCACACCCTGGGCCATCCAGCCATCGAAGCGCTTTCGCCATTCCTTCAGTTGTTTCGGAGTGTATTCCTCACGCCGGAGCCGCACGTAGGTGAAATCCGCAGTGAGCACCTCGAGCGGCGTCTCTTTTTCGGTTTCCGCGAGGCAAAGCGCCGTGCCGAGTTGCCGGAGGACGGCATAGGTTTCCTCCGTGTACCACGACACGTGGCGTACCTCAAAAGCGAACTGAAAAGCGGGCGGGCGGAGCGCAAGAAACTCTTCGAGTAAGGGTTTGTCGAATTTAAAGGTCGGGGGAAGCTGCACGAGGATGGGCCCCAGATGGTCGCCGTCCTCTAGCACGCTGGCGACTTCCAGAAAACGCTTCAAGGTTTCTTCACAGTTGCGCAGCCGCTTGATGTGGGTGATCTGCTGATTGGCTTTCAAGGCAAAGCGGAATCCCTGGGGGACGCTTTTCGCCCAATTCAGCAGAATCGATTCGCTGGGCATGCGATAAAAACTGTGGTTGATTTCAACGGTCGAAAATTGCTTGCCATAAAAGGCGAGCATTTCGCGGTCCGGCAGCTTTTCGGGGTAGAAGTTTCCCTTCCACTGCTTGTAGGAATAGCCCGAAGTTCCGACGCGTAGCTGGCCCGTGCGAACGATGGCGCACCTCCATGCCTTGCGATTTAATCACATCCTCCGCGTGGGCGAGAAGAAGGGTATTCCGCGTGCTGCTTTTTTCGGATCTCACCGGCGGCGGGCGACGATTTGTCTGG
Source organism: Terriglobia bacterium (assembly GCA_033853375.1). Classification (GTDB taxonomy): domain Bacteria; phylum Acidobacteriota; class Terriglobia; order Acidiferrales; family UBA7541; genus Acidiferrum. The sequence goes on along the minus strand of JAWOLO010000308.1, from coordinate 1,737 downwards.
CTGCGGTAACGACGACTTCCCCGTTACCGGTTGTTTGGGCGATGCGCTCCAGAGATCGTTCCAGGGAGTCGAGCTCCCGCGCATCAAAAGCTCCGGATGCAAACGGATCCTGGCGCCAGGTGCGAAGGTTTGTGAGATGAAGCTCCGCCATGCGGTGCGCAGGTTTCCCAATCACGCGGCGTTCGCTGGCGGTGATCTGCCAGCCGGTCTGCTGGAAGCGATCCTCCAGAAGTGCGCCCACGAGCAAAGCCTGACCGTAATGCCGCTGCATTTGAGCGACCAGTTCGTAGTAGCCGCGCAAGGCAGGATTTTCGGTTTCCAGTGTTTCCGTCTCATGAACAAGCAACGTCGCTTGCGGAGCCGCTAGGCCCGACCATGCGCGCAACACTTCGGGAAGTGCGCGAAGATGCGTAAGCAAAAAGCGGCAGAAGAGCACATCCGGTTCCGGCACGGGAAACGGAGCGCGCACGACGTCGTGAACCACAAATTCCAGATCCGGACTGTGCGTTCGCCTGGCCTCTTCGATAAACCGTTCTGACGAATCCAGGCCAACGGTCCGCTCCGGATGCAGCACGTCGTTCACCAGTCGCGTGGTCCAGCCTGGCCCGCAGCCGAGATCGACCGCCAGGCGCGGCCCGTGCAAACCGGCAGACTCCAACAATGCGCGCGTTTCTGGCTCGTAGAGTTCGGCAAGCCTGCGCAGCCTGTCACTCGCCTGCTCGTTATCTCCAAATGTGTAGTTGTCTTTTGCCATTGCGTAGCGATGCTAAGAAGATCTGCTGGTTCGCGAAGGCATGCGGGTGCTGAGAAGCTCGATCGCGTTTTCCAGCCTCTGGCGACACTTCCAGAAGTCAGTCCACAAATCACTTTTTTGTTTGAGCCGGGTGAATATCGTCTTGATATTGAGGCTTTCGGGGCGCAGGGTAGGACGCAGTTCACGCGGCAGGATCGGTGCGGAGACCGGCGCCTTGGGAAAAGCGCGCACCGAATAGGGCGCGGCCAGCGGGCGGCCGTGGGCATTCTGCTGCACATCGATCAGCACGCGGCCCATGGGGCGCTTGGCGACGGAGCGCTCGTTGGTCACAAGATTCGGGTGCTTCGCGGCCACCGTGCGCGCCACGATTTCGGCAAAGGTGCGCAACTGTTCGTAGGTGTATACGGGTTCGACGGGGATATAGAGATGGATGCCTGTCGCGCCGGAGGTTTTTAAAAAGCTCGTCAGGTGCAACTCCTCGAGTTCCCCGACAAGGGCGCGGGCGATGGTGACCACGACGGAAAATTCGGTACCGTCCGAAGGATCGAGATCGAAGAAGAAATAGTCGGGATGATCAAAATCGGAAAGGCGATTGGACCACGGATTGTGGTCGATGCAGCCGAGGCCAGTAAGGAAGAGAAGAGAAGCGCGGTCATTGGCGGTGGCGTAGTGAATTTCCTTGCCGACGCCTTCTGATGCGACCGGTACGGTAACAAACCAATCGGGCAGGCCTTCGCGCAGGTCTTTTTGAAAGAACGCCTGGCCTTTAATTCCCTCCGGATAGCGGCGGAGGACCAGCGCGCGGTCGCGCAAAAAAGGCAAGATGAAATCAGCGATGCGGTAGTAGTAGGCCAGCAGGTCGCGCTTGGTGTAGCCGGACTCCGGAAAATAAACTTTGTTTAGGTTACTGAAGCGGAGTCGTTTGCCGTCCAGCTCGATGGCAACGTTTTCCGAGCGGCCCTTGAAGAGCTCGGCTTCGATCT
>JAWOLO010000307.1:0-16132 GCA_033853375.1 Terriglobia bacterium | reverse complement strand
AAGGCATCGTCGTCACGCAATACGACATGAACGCCATCGAAGCGCTCGGCCTCATCAAGATGGATCTGCTCGGCCAGCGCGGCTTCACCACCATGTCACTCGCGCTCGATAACATCGAGCGCTCTCTTGAATTTGTAGGGGCACAGCTTTATCCCGAGCGTATGCGAGGGGATGCTGTGCCCGTTTTCGAATCATCCGTCGCCCCCGACGGCGTCACTCCTTGCCCCAAGCCTCGCGAGATTGATTTCGACGCCATCCCCGAAAACGATCCCGCAACGTGCGACGTCATCGCCGCCGGCCGTACCATGGGCGTCTTTCAGATCGAATCGCCCGCCATGCGCGGCATGCTTCGCATGATGAACGCGCGCACGCTCGAAGAAATGGCCATCGCGCTGGCCATCATCCGGCCGGGCGCCGCCGAATACGGCTCGAAAGAATTGTTCGTCAAGCGCCTTCGCGGCAAAGAAAGACTCGTTTACCCGCACGACTCGCTCGAACCCATCCTGCGCGACACGCGGGGCGTCTGCATTTATCAGGAACAGGTCATGCAAATTGCGCAAGCGGTTGGCAATCTGTCGTTGGCCGAAGCCGACCTGGTGCGGCGGACTTCCGTCAAATATTCCGGCCAAGCCGATTACGACCGCTTGCGCGGAAAATTTGACAAGGCCGCGAGCATGATGGGCCTCACGAAGCACCAGCGCGAAGAATCCTGGCAAATGGTCGAAAAATTTGCCGGCTTCGGCTTCTGCAAAGCCCACGCCGCGACGTATGCCGACGTCGCGTACCGCATGGCCTATCTGAAAACGCATCATCCCGCGGAATTTCTTGCCGCCATGTGCAGCGCCGGCGCGGGGTTCTATCACGTTTCGGCGTATGTCGAAGAAGCCAAGCGCTGGGGCATCGCCGTGCGCCTGCCGTCCGTGAATCATTCGCGGATGGAGTACACCGCCGAAACCGCCGACAACGGCAAGCACGCGCTCCGCGTCGGGCTAATGCAAATCAAAGGACTGCGCATCGAAACCATCACCGCGATTCTGCGCGCGCGGGAAGAAGCCGGGCCGTTCCACTCGCTCGAAGATTTTCTCCGCCGCGTTCCCGTCGAACGCGACGAAATCGAAGCGCTCATCAAATGCGGCGCCTTCGATGAAGTGAACGGCGAAACGCACAACGAAGCTCGCAAAATGACACGCCCGGAAATGCTCTGGCAATGGAATCTTCTGCAATCATCCGGCAAAGGCGCGCATGCGAGCGCCTCTCGCTCTTCAGCAATCGCGCTCCCCGAAAAAGCGGAAACTCTTTTCGCCGAAGCCGACGCTCCTGATCCAGTTGGCGCGGCTCTCGCGGAAATGCCTCTGCCCGAATACACGCTGGAACAAAAGCTCCGCTACGAACGCGAAATCCTCGAAGTCTGCGTCAGCGGCCATCCGCTCGATTTTCTGCCGCGCAATGGCGAAGCCTGGAGCGACGAACTGCCCGGATTGCTCGGCAAGCGCGCCACGCTGTGCGGCTGGGTCATCACCTATCGCCATGTCGGCACGAAAAATTACCGCAACATGATGTTCGTCACGCTCGAAGACCAGCGCGGCGTGTACGAAGTCGTGCTTTTCCCCGACGTTTACGACCGCTACGGAGGCCTGGTCTACGAAACGCGCACCATGCGCGTCACCGGACGCGTCGAGCCGAATGGCCAGATCAACGGCGAAAAGCTGGAAGCGTTGCGGAAATAGCGGAAATAACGGTGTACTTCATGATTCGCACAGGAACACCAACCACGCCACCTGCCGCAGAGCCCGAAACCGGCCGTCCCGCCGGAAGCGGCGAAGAATGGCTCGGCCGAAACCGCAGCTCCAAACGCCGCCTTTGGGAGCGCCTCAACCCTCTCAGCCGCAAGCAGATCCGCGTGGTTGCCGAAGCGCTGGCGCTCCAGCAAACCCACGCACAACTCCCCGAACCGCTCCGCGCGCGCCTAAGCGCCGCCCTCCAGGAGCTCGACCGCCTCGTCATCCGGCTCCGCGCGCTGCTGGCGGAGGTAACGCGCCGGACACCACCCGGCGCATAAAAATTGCAGGCCCCTTTTGGCGGCGGGATACTTTTTGTATGCGTGTCCCCTCGAAGCGCGGCCCCTTTTTCTCGCTGGCGGCGATTTTGGCGCTCTCAGCGCTGGTTTACTCTGCGCGCGCCGATGAAATCCGCCTCAAAGACGGCAAAAAGCTGTACGGCTCTGTCGTCGCCATTGAAGACGGTATGTACAAAGTCAAGACCGATTATGGATATGTCCTCGTCGAGAAGGACAAAATTGCTCTGATCGTTCCCGTCGTGGCGCCGGCGAAATCCGAACCCAACCCTGCAGCGAAAAAGGATGCTCCTTCGCATGCTTCAAAACCAGCCGGCGAAACTCAACCAAAGACGGACCCGGCTGTCGCCACTTCCGCAAATTCCAGCGCGAGCGCTGCGCCCGCAAACGCCAGCATAAAAACATCAACGCCGGCGCCCGGCGTGAAATCGGAAAAAGCGTCACCGAAAGTCGAGAACGCCTCAGCGAAATCGGACGCTCCCGCGAACATCTCCGCCTCCGCAGCAACAGCCGCTCCAGCTCAGCCCAAAGAGCCCGAAGCCCCAGTCAATCGCGAAGAGATCACCGGTAACCTCTACACGAACTACACGCACGGCTTTCGAATGTATAAGGCGCCGAGCTGGAATCTCATCGAAGAGGCGCGCAACGCTCTTCCTAACGCCATCGTCGCCATGGGCACCAGCGATGAGTCCACTCTGATGGTTGTCGGCGAGGAGAGAACCAAGGAATCCTTGGACGCGGCAGCTGCTGCCGTTGAAAAACGCCTGCACGACGTCTACGTCAACTACCAGCGCGTCTCGCAAAAGAAAACCGTGGTGGGGGGAATGCCCGCGATGGACTACCACTACGTCGGCAAGGCCGACGACCATGACTGGTCAGGAAGGCTCGTAGTCATTGCGCGCGGCAAGGACATGCTCACCGTTCTGGCCATGACTTACGCGAACAGCGACCTCATTCAAATCCAGGAGAACGTCATCGCCCGCTCGATTGCAAGCCTCGACTTCAGCGTGCACTAAAGGCGCAGCCCAATTAGTCAGTCCTGACTAGTCAAATGTGAATAGTCAGGCCTGACTATTCCGGAAACCGATGATATGAGGAATTTCTGGTGGCCCTGCCCGGAGGCAGGGAACGTTTCGGGCAGCCTAACTTGCCGCCGCCATGCTTGGCTCGGAAGGTTTGCGCATTTCGCGGATCATCCCAATTAGAGCTTGCGCCGCGCGCGGCAGGCTGCGATCGCGCCGGTAAATCAGCCCAAGTTCACGCCACAGGTCCACGCCTTCCACATTCAGCAGCTTCACTTCCCCGGCTTTCACGTAATCCCGCGCAAAGCTTTCGCTGATAAACGACACGCCCGCGTCGGCCACCACAAAGCGTTTGATCATGCCCACGCTCGGCAGCTCCATCGCGACGTGAATCCGTGAGCGGTACGGCCGGAAAAGTTTGTCCAACACCTGCCGCGTATAACCCGTGCGCGGAAAAATCAGCGGCTGGCTCGCTACTTCTTCCAGAGTGATCTTCGAGCGGTGCGCCAGCGGATTTCGCGTGCTGACCATGAATCGCAAGCGGTCGCGATAAATGCTATGCACCTTCAAGTTGGGAGATTTGACCGGCAGCGTGACAATGCCCAAATCCACCGAACCGTCTTCCACGCGCTCCAAAATTTTATGGCTGAAATTCCGGTAAATGCTGATGTGCACTTGCGGATATTTCTGCTGGAACTCCGCAAAAATGTCCGGCAACAAGTAGAGGCAGGTCGCTTCGTTTGCCCCAAAAACCACCGGGCCTTGTACCACGTCTCCGCGGTCCGCAACCACCTGAATGGACTCATCCCGCAGTCGCAGCAGCCTTTCCGCGTACTCGAAAAGCACTTCTCCAGCCGGCGTCAATTCTACGGACTTTGCGGAGCGGTCGAGCAGCTTGGCTTTATAAGCCTGCTCCAGTTGGCGGATTTGTGCGCTCACCGCCGATTGCGAGCGGAACACTTTCTGCCCGGCGCGCGAAAAACTCTTTAGTTTGGCAACGTACACGAAGGTCGTGAGTTGGTCGAAGTCCATAGTGTGTATGCCAGATAAGATTATAAGGGAACCTTCTTTTCCGGCCGTAACTATTATCCTCCCTTTCAGGCTGGTATCGCCGTTCGCAAAATTGCCGCAGCCAGCGGTGCCGGGAAAAATTGCTGGCGCCACTCAAACTGGGCGAGAACCGGTTTCCACGTTGCTTCCACAGAACCCTGAAAATGGATTGGCTGCACGCGCAGCAAAGACAGAGCGCCGCGGCGCGCGAGCAAGCGCGAGGCTCGCGGGCTGCGCGTATGATGAACGTGCTCTTCGAGCGCTTGCCGCAGCCACTGCTCTTCCTGCGGCTCAATTTCTGCGAGAGATACAAAGTCGCGGTGCAACATGCTCTGCGCTTCCGCACGCAAAACGTAGGCCAATCCGCCAGTCATCCCCGAACCGAAATTCAGCCCCAGCGGCCCAAGGATAATCGCCACGCCTCCGGTCATGTACTCGCATCCGTGCTGGCCGACGCCTTCCACCACGGCCAGCGCGCCGCTATTGCGGACCGCAAAGCGCTCGCCCGCGCGTCCGGCAATGAACAGCTGACCGGACGTGGCTCCGTAAAGCACAGTATTCCCCGCAAGTACATCGCCGCGCCGCGAAGCCGCCGCTCCTGCAGTAATTGCAATCGTTCCACCGGACAAGCCTTTTCCGACATAATCGTTCGCTTCACCGTGAAGCTTGACCGTTACTCCTTGCGCCAGAAATGCTCCAAAGCTTTGTCCTGCGGTCCCGCGAAATTCTTGGCTAATTGCGGCATCGCCCGCGCGGCCGTTCCTCTTGCGCCGCATCAATTCCCCGCTGAGGCCTGCGCCCACGCTGCGCTCTGAATTCTGAATCGCCCGCGGCATGCTTTGCATCGCCAACGTGGCGTCGAAATGAACCGAATCTTCAAGCGCGGTCACGTGCAATCCAGGCTCTTGTTGAGGATCCACGCGATTCGACGGCGAAATCGGCACAACCAGGAACGGATCCATTCCCGAGCGCGCGCCGAGCCGGTCGTACCAGCCCGTCAGTTCTCGAAGTGACCGCACGCCCAACTGCGCCAGGCGCCTGCGCACCTCTTCCGCCAGCGCCCGGAAATACGCAATCACCATTTCGGGCTTGCCCTGGAACCTCGCACGAAGCGTTTCATCTTGAGTAGCAATGCCCACCGGACAAGTATTCAAATGGCACCGCCGCGCCATCACGCAGCCAATCGCCAGCAGCGATGCTGTTCCGAAGCCAAACTCGTCCGCGCCCAGAATCGCCGCAAGCACGATGTCCCGCGCAAATTTCAGGCCTCCGTCCACACGGAGAGAGAGGCGTGAACGGAGGCCCGCGCGAACCAGTGTGTCATGTGCTTCGCGCAATCCGATTTCCCAAGGGAGTCCGGTGTTCTTAATGGAAGTGAGCGGCGACGACCCCGTGCCGCCATTGTGTCCGCTAATCGTGATGACGTCGGCGCCGGCTTTTGCCACGCCCGCGGCAATAATGCCCACGCCTGAACCGGAAACCAGTTTCACGCCGATGCGCGCTCGCGGATTCACCGCGCGCAGATCGTGAATCAACTGCGCGAGGTCTTCGATGCTGTAAATGTCATGGTGCGGCGGTGGCGAAATCAGCGGCGTCCCCGGCGTCGCGTGCCGGATGCGCGCAATGTATCCGCTGACTTTTTTCGCCGGCAACTGCCCGCCTTCGCCAGGTTTAGATCCCTGCGCCATCTTGATTTCCAGTTCTTCTGCATGCACCAGGTAATCGGTCGTGACGCCGAAGCGCGCCGAAGCCACCTGTTTGATCTTATTTGCAGCGGCTGGTTCGTAGCGATACGTATCGGGATCTTCTCCGCCCTCACCTGTATTGCTGCGCCCGCCAAGTTCGTTCATCGCCAGCGCCAGTGTCCGGTGCGCTTCGGGACTAAGCGAGCCTAGTGACATTGCCTGCGTACTGAACCGTTTGACGATCGCTTCCACCGGCTCGACTTCCTCAATCGGAACCGGCGTATCCGGAATCGTGTCCAGCAAGTCGCGCAAGAAAATCGTGCCTTGCGTCTCCGCCAGTTCCTCAAAAGCGGAATACTGCTTGGCGCTCGGCTCCTTCACAAAAGCATGAAGCCGACGCACGACCTCCGGCGAAGTCGCATGCAGCTCTGCCCCCTTCCGGAACCGGTAAAGCCCCGCATCCGCCAACTCATCGCCATCGTCTGAAAACGCTCCCTTGTGTATTTTCAGGTAATCGCCCAGCAGCTCGTCTAGCGATTTCTGCCCCGGGTAATCGGAAGCGTCCTCAAAGAGCTGATCGCAAACCTCTTGCGAAAGACCAATGACGTCGAACAGATGGCTGTTGCGGTAACTGGCAATCGTCGAAACTCCCATGCGCGCCAACACTTTGCGCAGTCCCGCATGGATGGCCATGCGGGCCTTTTCTGCCCCACCCGGCTCAAGGGACTCCGCAAATTCGTCTGCGAGATACGGCACCACCGCGCTCGCCCCGGCGGCTACGAGCAATGCCACGTGATGTGTGTCAAACACCTGCGCCGACTCGACAATCAGTGGCACATCCCACAATCCTTCGCGCACCAGCGCCTTCCATACCGCCGCCGTCGCCAGCAGCGCGGGGAGCGGCGCGCGTTCCGCGGAAATCCTACGATCCGAGAGGAGGAGGAGTCCCGGGGGGTCGCTGCAACTCAGAGGGGTAGTGGACATCTGAGCAAAACTGCAGCGCGCCCCCGGGACTCCCGCGGCGGCAGGAAACGTAAAATCGATGCGGCGTGCGGAACCAAAAATCTCAGCCAACCGCGACAGCTGCTGTGACGTAATCAGCGGGCTCGGCAGCGTCACGCCATCTTTTAACTGCACTTCGAGCGACATCACGTGCGTCTCGCGCAACGGGTCGATCGGCGGATTGGTGACCTGCGCAAATCGCTGCTTGCAGTAATCCCACAAAGTCCGCGGTAGAGTAGAGAGAAACGCCGGCGGCGCGTCGTCCCCCATGCTCCAGTCCGCCTCTTTGCCGCGAAGCAGCGCTGAGAAAAGAATCTTGAATTGATCTTCGGTCCACCCTGCCGCCCCCGCCACACGCTTGGCGTTGCTTGACAATACCGGTCGGGAATGGAAACTCTCCGCAACCTGCCGTTGCGGAACGGCGTTCTGCGCCTGCTTGGCTGCCATTCTTTTCAGGACGTCACGCCACCGCAAGAATTGTCCCGAATCCGGATTGGCCAGAATCATTTCGCCGGGGCCAAGCCGTTGCCGCTCGGCAATCCGCGATTCGTCCAAATCCACAAGCCCTGTTTCCGATCCCGCGATGATCAAGCCGTCGTGCGTTAGCGTGTAGCGCAGCGGTCGCAGGCCGTTGCGGTCGAGCTTTGCTCCTACCCACTGGCCGTCGGAAAAGACCATCGCGGCGGGACCGTCCCACGGCTCAGTGTGCTGGGATAAAGCGCTCAAGGCGCATCGCACATCCCGAGAGAGCAGTGGATCTTTTTCGTATGCCGGGGGCATCATCGCCAGCAGTGCTTCTTCCGAAGAAAGCCCGTCAAGCAACCGCAACTCGAAGCCGTTATCAAAACTTGCAGAGTCGCTGACGTTGTCTTCCAGAATTGAGAACCACGGCCCGACCTTGAGCCGCTCCTGGATTTGTCGCTCCCTGGCTCGCAGCCATCGCCGGTTCGAGACAATAGTGTTGATTTCGCCGTTGTGCGCAACGTAGCGGAAAGGTTGCGCCAGGTGCCACGAGGGCTGCGTGTTCGTCGAATAGCGCTGGTGAAAAACCGCAAAAGTCACGGCAAACGAAGGATCGCGCAGATCTTCGTAAAACTGAGGAAATTGCCACGGTGTGAGCAATCCCTTGTAAACGATCGTCCGGGAAGAAAGCGAGCAGAGGTAACAGCGCGGCGGCATCAGCGATTCCGCGCGCTTCCTCAACAGCATCAAGCGTTTCTCGAATTCCTTCGCTTCTTTCGCATTATCAGAGGACGCGACGAAAAACTGCCAGATTTCCGGCATCGTTTCGAGCGCCTTGCGTCCCAATGCGTTCACGTTTACTGGAACGCGACGCCAGCCCATCACTCGCAGCCGTTCGGTATCCGCTGCAATTTCAATGGCAGCGCGAAATTCTGTGGTCGCGGAAGCCAGAAACGCAAACCCCACACCAAAATGTTCGGGCAGTTCAATCTGCAATTCTTTCGCGCGTTCGCGGAAGAAGCTCCGCGGGAGCGCAGTTAGCAGACCCGCTCCATCTCCGCTTGCTCCGTCCGCATCGACACCGCCGCGGTGCGTCAACCGCTCCAATGCCGCCAGTGAGATTTGAATGATTTCGTAGCTGGGTGCGCCGCCAAGGCGGGTGACAAAGCCGGTGCCGCAAGCGTCGTGGTCGGGATGGCCCCAATTCGGGTGACGCCTCCCGGCAGACTCGTAGTCTTTAGGAAGAGCGCCAATTTGGCTTCGCCAGTGCCACATATCAGTTTATTAAACGGCGAGGGCATTTATGTACAACGCAGAATTTCGATTCGCTGTATTGGTTTCTTGAAGGGCGAGGCTGAGGGACTTGCGGGGGAGACTGCTTACTAAAACTTCGTGACTTCGGAGAAATGAAAGTCGCGGACCTTCATCGCCGGCACGACCATTTCAAATGATTCTTCACCGGTCGCACGGACAGCACGACTCAACAGTTCGACGTTGTTTAACATTTCGATGAGCGACTGATTAAAGCGGAAATTCTTGACCGCGCCGGTAACTTTACCCTTTTCAACAAGAAACAAGCCGTCGCGGGTCATGCCCGTCATGATTTTTTCGTAGGGGTCGACCTCGCGGATGTACCACAGCCGAGTGACCAGCAGCCCTCGATCTGTCGAAGCTACCATCTTTTCCACCGAAGAGTCCCCGCCGCTGAATACTAGATTCATCGGCGCTTCCCCATATTCGTTGGGCAGCGGGAACCCGTGCCCGGTCGGCTTTCTGCGCGCGACCTTGGCCGACGCTCGCGAGTACACCAAGTTCTTGGGAACTCCGCGGTCGACAAGCAGCACCTTCTGACGCGGTATGCCCTCACCATCAAACGGCGCGCCCTTTTGCAGCGGATGAAAAGCGTCATCCGTGATGTTGATGTTCTTTCCAAAAAGCTGCTTCCCCATGCGGTTATTCAGGCAAGAACGTTTGTCCTGCACGGCCGTCGCGGCAAAGTCGTAAAACATGAATCCCACCAGATCGAGAACTGCCGCTGGCTCGAGAATTACCATGTAGCGCCCGGGCGCCAGTTCCGTTGTCTTGACAGCAAGATGAGCTTTTTCGCTGGCTCTTTCTGCCAGTTTTTGTGGATGAATCTCCCGGACGTCCGCGGAATCCGCTTTGGCCCAGCTTGCTGCAGGATTCTCCTGCATCGTAATGGAAAACTGCGAATGCGTTTCGCAATAAGTTGCAAACAGGCCGCGCGAATTCCCTGCCGCCGTTTGACTCTGCCCGCTCGAAAAAATTCCCGCCGCCACTTGTCCTTTCTTGGCCGCGAGATCGCAGGCAAGTCGAACCGCGCGCGCTCGATCTTCCGGAGCGAACTCAGCTGTCGCTTTGATGAACCGGTTCACCGGTCGATAGCGCTGCTTCCCCGGCATCGGCAGCAGTCGCGGATCTCGCGGCTCGCTGTGCGCCAGCGAAAGCGAGGCCTCTATGGTTGCGCGCAGCGAATCTTCATCTAGCCGATTCGTGGTCGCCCGCGCAGTCCGGCCGCCACTCACCGTACGGATCGACACCGTCACCACATGCTCAAAAACGTTCTGGTGGATGCTGTTGTTCGCAAAGCGCGTCAGCGCATCCGCAACCTCATCCACGTGGACTTCCGTTTCTGCTGCATCCGTGGACTTCGCCAGCCGCAAAACAGTTTCAATAATGCCTCGCAGCTCGCGGGGCGGCAGAAGTTCCGCGTGTTCAGGCTTCTTTCCTCCAATTTTTTTTCTCGCGCTGGGTGCGATGGTCATTGTTTTGAGAACGCCGTTCCGATCCTCACATTGCGAAATCGCGCGGGAGCAGCGCCGTGTCCCGTGCCCATCGTCTGCATCGGCTGTCCTTTGCCGCAGTTCGGTGTGCCCCACAGCGTCCAATGATCGAACTTGCAAATCGCGTCGCACGAATTCCAAAACTCTGTGGTGATTCCACTGTAGCTGGGGTTTTTCAGCATCCGCACTCTTTTCCCGCCCTTGATCTCCCACCCGATTTCCGTGGAAAACTGGAACTGGTATCTCCGGTCGTCAATCGACCACGACCGATTCGTGTCCATCAAAATTCCGTCGCTGGTGTCGGCAAGCAAATCGTCATAGTCCCACGTCCCGGGCAGCAAGCTCACGTTCGTCATTCGAATGATCGGCAGGCGATTCCAGCTTTCCGTGCGCATCGTTCCCGACGAGCGCTCCAGCCCGATCAAATGCGCCGTCTCGCGGTTCGACAGATATCCGCGAAATTTTCCGTCCTTGATAATGTCCGTGCACTGCGCGGGAACGCCCTCGTCATCATAGGCAAACGTACCGAGCCCGCGCCCGTGATCCAGCCGCGCATCCGCCACCACGTTCACGATGCTGGAGGCGTATTTCAGCTTATTCAACTGATCGAGCGTCAGAAAACTCGTTCCAGCAAAATTTGCTTCCTGACCGAGCACGCGATCCAGCTCGATGGGATGCCCGATGGATTCGTGAATCTGCAAGCCGAGTTGGTTTCCCGCCAAAATCAACGTGCTGAATTTTTCTGGACATTGCGTCGCAGCGTGTAGAGCCGCAGCTTCTTCCGCAATTACTGGCGCATGCTTCATCAGGTCCAGCGATTCGACTAATTCATAGCCTTCCAGCGCGTACTGCCCGCCAAAACTATTCGGATACGACCGTTTTTGGATTTCGTCGTCCTGGAACGAAGTCGCGCCAATCCCGCATCCGGTAATCACTTTGCGCTGGTGAATTCGCGAGCCGATGCTCGACGCGAACCACGAGTTGATCTTGCGAAACTGCATGCTCGTTTCTGTCAGCGTCACACCTTTCACTTTGCGCATTTCGCCGTCGGCGGCAAGCAACAACGCAAGCTGCGTCTCCAGAGGAATTTCGAAGGGATCTTTGCGAAACGGACTCTGCCAGCTATCCACGTAGGCATTTTCCGGCGCCAGCACCACGTTGCTGCGCTTCGCCAGCGCGGAAGCTTTCGCAATGGAAACCCCTTGCGCCGCACAGGCGGCCACGCCTTCGCGTGTCATCCGGTCCGTGGACGCAAAACCCCACGCGCCATTCGCCAGCACGCGAACGCCAATGCCGATCGATTCACTCTGCGCCAGTGTCCCGACCCGGCCGTTCTTCGTGGTCAGATCGCGCTGCCGCAGATGCATCGCGCGCACGTCACCATACGAAGCGCCGCGCAATTTCGCCGTGTCCAACGCGCTCGTGCAGAGGTCCCACATGAACGTCACTCGAATTCCAAAAAATTTACTCGAAAAAATTGTGGGGCGTCCCGACTCAGTCGGAACGCCCCTAAGAAGATATCACGTTTGCTAATAAAAACTGCGCCGCGCTTACGTCCCTTCCTGCCAAGAAGCGAGGTAGCGTTCCTGCTCCGGCGTCAGCTTATCCAGATGGTGCCCCATCGATTCGAGCTTCAGCCGCGCAATCTCTTTATCGAGATGCTCGGGCACGACATACACCTGCGGCTTCAGACTCTTGGCATTCGCCCGCAGATACTCGAGAGAAAGCGCCTGATTCGCGAAGCTCATGTCCATCACTGCGGCAGGATGTCCTTCCGCAGTCGCTAGATTCACCAGTCGCCCTTCTCCGATTAAATAAATCTTGCGACCATCTCGCAACTGGTATTCGTCCACCAACCGGCGCACTTCGCGTTTCCCCGTGGACAATTTCTCCAACGCCGGAATATCAATTTCCACGTTGAAGTGGCCGGAGTTGCACACAATCGCTCCGCCCTTCATTCTCTCGAAGTGCTCCTGGCGAATCACGCTCTTATTGCCCGTCACAGTAATGAAGACATCGCCTTCCTTTACCGCTTCCGCCATCGGCATCACGCGGAAGCCATCCATCACCGCTTCGATGCCCTTCACCGGATCGATTTCCGTGACGATCACGTCCGCGCCCAGGCCCTTCGCGCGCATCGCTATGCCGCGACCGCACCAACCGTAGCCTGCGATCACGACTTTCTGACCCGCCAGCAACAGGTTTGTCGCGCGGATCACGCCATCGAGCGTTGATTGCCCCGTGCCATAGCGGTTGTCGAAGAAATGTTTCGTCATCGCGTCATTCACGGCGATGATCGGATACTTCAGCGTTCCGTCCATGGCCATCGCGCGCAAACGGATCACGCCTGTGGTTGTTTCTTCCGTTCCCGCAATCACGTTTGGCACGAGGTCCGTGCGCTTCGTCAGCAGCATGGTCACCAGGTCCGCGCCGTCGTCCATCGTGCACTGCGGCTTGTGCTCCAGCGCTGCGCTCAAGTGCGAATAGTACGTCTCGTTGTCCTCTCCCTTAATCGCATAGGTCGGAATATGGAAGTCACGGTTCAGCGAAGCCGCCACTTCATCCTGCGTCGAAAGTGGATTCGACGCGCACAATACCGCATCGGCGCCGCCATCGCGCAGCGTGATCATCAAATTCGCCGTTTCGCTGGTCACGTGCAGGCACGCAGCCACACGCAAACCTTTCAGCGGCTGCTCCTTCGCAAAGCGTTTGCGAATAATCTCGAGCACCGGCATCTGCTGTGCGGCCCATTCGATTTTGCGTTTGCCGGCGTCCGCCAGCCCCATATCTTTCACATCACCTTTTTTTAGTTCCGCGATCGCCAAGTTCCTGCTCCTCTAATTTGAATTCGATGGGAACAATCAGAAGTCTCGTTCAGCAGTTTATCGAGAAAAAGTATTTGAGTGTCATCCCGAGCAAAGCGAGGGACCTGCTTCTGTCTCCCTCACCCCCTCTTGCATTCGTCTGTCAGTATTTCCTCACTGCAAACGGTGAACGGCCAACGGCAAACTTCTTTTTTTACCGCCGTGCTCCCACTTCCGCCGTCGCCACGGCATTCAGCCCTGCAGCTTTGCGCAGCGCGTCCGCGCGGTCCGTGCGCTCCCAGGTGAACCCGGGCCCGCTGCGCCCGAAGTGCCCGTACGCCGCCGTCGCCTTATAAATCGGCCGCCGCAGATCCAGCGTCTCGATGATGCCCTTCGGCGTCAGCTTGAAGTTTTCGCGAATCAACTCGGTGATTTTCTCCTCCGGAATCACCGCCGTTCCGAACGTTTCCGCCATCACGGACACCGGCTCGGCCACGCCAATCGCATACGCCAACTGCACTTCCGCTTTGCGCGCCAATCCCGCGGCCACAATATTCTTCGCGATGTACCGCGCCATATAGCTTGCCGAGCGGTCCACCTTTGACGGATCCTTCCCGGAAAACGCGCCGCCGCCGTGCCGGCTGTACCCGCCGTACGTGTCCACAATAATCTTGCGTCCCGTCACGCCCGCGTCGCCCATGGGCCCGCCAATCACAAACCGTCCCGTTGGGTTGATGTGATATTTCGTTCTCGCATCCAGCATTCTCGCGGGAATGATCGGCCGGATGACGTGCTCCATCACTGCGGCGTGCAACTCGTGGTTTGACACTTTCTCACTGTGCTGCGTCGAAACGACCACGCAGTCGACGCGCGCCGGTCGTCCATCACGATATTCAACAGTGACTTGGGATTTTCCATCGGGCCGGAGGAAATCAACGATCTTGGACTTGCGAACTTCCGAGAGGCGTTGCGTCAAGCGGTGGGCCAGTTGGATGGGCATAGGCATCAATTCCTCGGTCTCATCGCAGGCGAAACCGAACATCAGCCCCTGGTCGCCCGCGCCGCCGGTGTCCACGCCCATGGCGATATCCGGCGACTGCCGCTTTACCGTGCACATGATGGCGCACGTATCGCAATCGAAGCCGTACTTCGCGCGATCGTAGCCCACGCCACGAATCGTTTCGCGCACCAGTTCGTCATAATTCACGTGCGCGGTCGTGGTGATTTCTCCCGCCACCACCGCCAGTCCCGTGGTGACCAGCGTCTCGCACGCCACGCGCCCGTGCGGGTCTTGCCGCATCACTTCATCAAGCACCGCGTCGGAAATCTGATCGGCAATCTTGTCGGGATGGCCTTCCGTCACCGACTCCGACGTAAACAAAAAATTCCGTAAGTCTTCGCTCAAAACAATCTCCTTGTGCTGTGTCCAGCTTATCCCAACAAAATGGCCGCGGGCATGTCCGCACCGCTAAGGCTTATCCTCTTGGCAGGAGCCGGGTTGAAAATAGCCGCGCTGCGCTCATTTTTGTCCGGTTTTGTTGGAACTGCACTTCTTGGCTTATGGCGCGGGCTGCCCCGCACACTTCGAGACGAATTGGTCTTGCTCGCAACCTTCCCAACTTAACATCCGCTCGCACGCCGCGTCAACGCATTGAATCGAAATGCCTTAAACCCGCGGCGAACGGTCATTTTCCGCCCTCGAACGGCATTTCCAGCCCCCCCAAGGGGAACCTATCTTCCACTTTTCTCCCACCTCCGTCCTCCCTCCTGCTGTCACGAATCCGAAGTCCCGATCCTACCGCGGCCGCTATTCCGGGCAGCAGCTGTGATATCGGAGTGACGAAATCGCCGCTAAATATTCCTTGACACGTATATGCTCCTTGGAGTATATGAGGACCGTGGAATCAGTCTTCGAAATCATTGCGGAACCGAATCGCCGCGCGATCTTGAGCCTGCTGGTCTTGTCACAGCAGTCGGTCGGAGAGATCGAGCGTCAGCTTCGGATGCCGCAGCCCACCGTGTCAAAGCACCTGCGAGTGCTGCGCGAGGCCGGTTTCGTGGAGTCCACCGTGGACGCACAGCGCCGTCTCTATCGTCTGAAACCTGAACCATTTCAGGAGGTGGATGCCTGGCTGGCTCAGTTCCGCCGGTTTTGGTCCGCTCACGTAGATGCTCTCGAACGCCACCTCGACCGCATGGATCGGGCAACACCAACGAAAAGCAAGACAGGGAGAAAGACGACGCGGCGCAAACCGCGAACGTAACAAAGGAGAAACGAAATGAAAATTAAACTGACCAGCGTGTACGTGGACGACCAGGACAAGGCCCTGCGCTTCTATACGGAGGTACTGGGCTTTGCCAAGAAGGCCGATTTCAGTAACGGCCCATTCCGCTGGCTGACCGTGGGCTCGGCCGAGGAGCCGGACGGCACTCAGCTGCAATTGGCGCTGAACAACAACCCCGCGGCCAAAGCGTATCAGCAGGCGATCTTTCAACAGAGCCAGCCCGCAGCCATGTTCTACACCGACGACGTCAAGGCCGACTTCGAACGGATCAAAGCGCGCGGCGCCGAGTTCACCATGCCGCCCACGGATGTGACCGGCTCGACCATTGCGATGCTGAAGGACACCTGCGGTAACCTCATTCAGCTCACTCAGCTGGCACGCTATTCACGCTAAGGAGAAGAGGATGACCAATCTCGAACGGTACGAACCGGGTCCGGCTCGCGGGGCGCAAGTACGAAAGGGCGGAGAGAAGTGGACGCTGATTCTCGTCAGAGAACTACGCCACTCACCGGAAAAAGTCTGGCAGGCGCTCACGGACCCGGCGCATCTGCGGGAGTGGGCACCCTTTGAGGTTGATGGGAGCCTGGGTACGCTTGGAATTGTGAATCTCACCTGGACGGGAAATCCCACGCCGATCGAAACAAAAGTGACGCGAGCCGACCCTCCCGAGGTGCTTGAGTACGGCGATATGCGATGGGAACTCAAAGCCTTTGCCGGCGGCACGCGTCTGACATTGTGGATCAAAATCGATCGCCGCTTCATCGCATGGGGCGCCGCGGGCTGGCACATCAGCTTCGACGTACTGGACCGCTTCCTTGCGGGTGAGCCGATTGGACGCATCGCCGGCGCCGACGCTATGAAGTTCGCCGGCTGGCAGCGATTGGTCACCGAATACGCCAAGCAGTTCGGCGTTGAAGCGCCCGACTGGCCGCCTAAGGCGGCTC
>JAWOLO010000306.1:0-2718 GCA_033853375.1 Terriglobia bacterium | reverse complement strand
GGCGCAGGAGCAGGCGGCGTGGTTGCAGGAGCCTGCTGCCCGGTCGCTGGCTTCGAAGTGGCTGGTGCCGAAGACGAAGCCGGCGGAGTCTGGGCTGGCTTGGACGTTGTCGGCGCGGGCTGCGAAGTTACCGGAGCTTGCGAAGCAGGAGGCTGAGTGGCCGGCTGCTGGCCGGTCGGCAGCGAGTCGTGTGTCGGCTGCGGAACAACCGGAGTCGTGGCAGGAGCCGGTTTCGGGGCGGGCTGAGAAACCTTTTGGAGAATCGAGCCGCCTTCCTCAACCGCCTTGTCCGTGCGCAGGGTCATAGCGAAGGAGCAAACCATGAACATGATGGCGCACCAGGTAGTAGCTTTGGAGAGAACGTTAGCCGCCCCGCGCGGGCCAAAAGCTGTTTGACTGCCTGCGCCGCCGAAAGCACCCGCGAGGTCCGCGGCTTTGCCGCTTTGCAGCAGCACCACGATGACCAGAACCAGGCAATTCAGAATAAAGAAAGGCTTAAGAATCCACGTGGCACCCGAAGGGAGGCGAAAGCCGATCCCTATGATCGCGAATCCGATGGCCAACGCAATGGCCCATTTCATCCAAGAAGGCATTTCTCTCCCTCACTTCCAACCACAAAAGTTATCCACTTGCGGCGCCTAAATCCGGCATAACGACAGCCAGCAAAGGCTCGAAGCAAGCCGCCCTATGAAAAATTCACAATGGCCGCGAAGGACTTGGGATCCAGGCTGGCCCCGCCAACCAGCCCGCCATCCAGTTCTTCCTGCGCCATCAACCCCTTAATATTATCGGGCTTGACGCTGCCGCCGTAGAGGATGCGCAGAGCGGAAGCATGGGCGGCGGAGAATTTTTCGGCCGCGCACTGGCGGAGAAACCGGTGAACTTCAACCGCAATTTCCGGCGTTGCAGTCCGGCCCGTCCCAATGGCCCAAACCGGCTCGTAAGCTATCAGGATACGAGAGAACTCCTCCGGGGTCAACGCGCCCAAGCCCCCGAAGAATTGCGTCTTGCAAACTTGATGCGTATGGCCGGACTCGCGCTGGGCCAGCGTTTCGCCTACGCAGACGATAGGCGTAAGGCCCGCGGCGAGCCCAGCCTTGGTCTTCTTAGCCACGGACTCGTCGGTTTCGCCAAAGAATTGGCGACGTTCCGAGTGGCCGATGATGACGTAGCGGCAACCCGCCTCGACAAGCATACCCGTGGAGATTTCGCCGGTGAAGGCACCTTCCTTTTCCCAGTGGACATCCTGCGCGGAGATGGCGATGTTGGTGTTTTTCGCGGCTTCAACGGCGGCAGGAATGGCGGTGAAGGGCGGAGCGATCACGATGTCGCAATACTTCGAGGCCGCAACCAGCGGGGCAAACGCGGAGAAGAACGCGCGCGTTTCGGCTTGCGTCTTGAACATTTTCCAGTTGCCGGCAATCACGCGGCGGCGCATGAAAACCTCCGAGCAAAACGAAAAGAAAGAGAAAGAGAAAGATAATGCAGAGACACCCCGACCGGGTCGGGGTAGGCGCCGAATGCAGAGGATTCGCAGAGAAGAATTGCGTTCATTTATTTGTTGGTGAGCGCTTCGACGCCGGGAAGTTTGCGGCCGCCGAGAAATTCGAGCGAGGCGCCGCCGCCGGTGGAGATGTGCGAGATCTTGTTGGCCACGCCGGATTGGTGAACGGCGGCAACGGAATCTCCACCACCGATAATGGAGGTTGCGCCCGCGGTCGTGGCGTCGGCGACGGCCTTGGCAATTTCGAGTGTGCCCTTGGCAAAAGCGGGCATCTCGAACACACCCATAGGTCCATTCCAAACAATCGTTTTGGCACTGCCGATTTTTTGTTTGTAAGTTTCGATGGTCTTGGGGCCGATGTCCAAGCCCATCCACCCATCGGGAGTGGCGGAAACCGCAACGGTTTTGGTCGCGGTATCGGCTTTGAATTCGGCACCGACAACGTGATCTACAGGAAGTAACAGTGCAAATTTTTTCTTCTGTGCTGCTTCGCGTAGGCGGCGAGCGAGATCGAGCTTGTCGTCTTCCACAAGAGACTTGCCGATGGGCTGGCCATCTGCTTTGAGGAACGTGTAAGCCATGCCGCCGCCGATCAGCATGGCATCGGCAATTTTCATCAGATTTTCGACCACTTCGATCTTGCCGCTGACTTTTGCGCCACCCAGGATCGCGACAAAAGGACGCGAAGGATTGGTAACCGCCTTGCCAAGATACGCGAGCTCTTTTTCCATGAGCAAACCGGCTGCAGCTTGTTGGACAAAGCGTGTGATGCCGACCACGGAAGCGTGCGCGCGATGCGCGGAGCCAAAAGCGTCGCAAACGAAAACGTCGTCGCAAAGAGCGGAGAGTTGTTTGGAAAATGCTTCGTCGTTTTTTTCTTCTTCGGGATGAAAGCGAACATTTTCGAGGACCAACACTTCGCCGTCGCGCAGAGCTTTGCTCTGTCCTTCCGCACCCGGACCGACGCAATCAAGAGCGAAAGCGACAGGCTTGCCGAGAAGCTCTTCCAGTTTCTTGGCGGCGGGGCGCAGCGAATATTTCGGATCAGGACCGCCCTTGGGGCGGCCGAGATGCGACGCAATGACTAGCCGAGCGCCTTTCTGGATGGCGAGACGAAGAGTAGGAAGCGTTTCGCGAATGCGCGTGTCATCAGTGACGACGGCGTCTTTGAGAGGGACGTTGAAGTCCACGCGGATGAAAACGCGTTTGCCTTT
>JAWOLO010000305.1:0-4006 GCA_033853375.1 Terriglobia bacterium | reverse complement strand
ACCAACCGGGTTCGGCGACGAAAATCATTTCGGGGGAGTTGTCGCGAATAGGTGTTTTGTCGAAGTCGCCGTACTCGGCGGAGGCGCGGAAGCCGCAGCGCGCCAGAAGATGCTCGACTTCATAGCGGAAAAAATAGCGCAGCGGCCAGGCGAACACCAGGCGCTCCTTGCGGCCATCCGGATGCTCGACGGTATAAATCATTTCCACATCATTGCGCTGCTCCGCGCGGTGAAACGCAGCGACACGTTCGCTGATGCGTACTTGCTTGCCGTCGTGCGACTTGTACTCGACGAGGGGCGATTCGCGCATGTGGATTGGGTCGTGGATGCGCTCAGCGTCAGTCTGGAAGACATCCAGGATGAGTCTGCCCCCTGAACGAAGGTGCTTGCGGACACGCTCGAGGCAAGCCATCTGGTCGCGGACTTCCAGCAAGTGCTGAAACGGTCGGAACGGAATGATGATGAGCTGGAATTTTTCGCCCAGTTCGAACTTCGTCATGTCGCCTTGAACGAGGTGGACGCGCTCGCGTTCTTCTTTGTTGAGTGCGGCGCGTTTCTTGGCGGCGTGCTCGAGCATGCGCTCGGAGAGGTCGAGCCCCGTGACTCGTTTGCCCATTTGAGCAAGCGCCATGGTGATGCGCCCGGTGCCGCAGCCCAGCTCGAGCACCGGATCGCCGAATTCGCGCACGGCATTACGATAAAATGCGACGTCCTGCGTGCGTTGGCGCACGAGCGGCGATTCGTCGTAGTAGTCCGCGATGAACGAATCGTACAGCGCGGGGGATATGTTTTTTTTCTTGGCAGGCAAGGGGTCCTCGGTTGTTGTGCGGCTTTTTTTGTTTTCAACCGTTTTCAGGGCACGACGGCGTCGGCCTCAATTTCGACGAGCATCTCCGGCGAGATCAGCTTGCTGACTTCCACCATACTCGTTGCAGGGCGAATCTCGCCAAAAAATTCTCCGTGGGCGCGGCCGACCTTTTCCCATTCCGAGATGTTTGTGACGTAGATGCGCGTGCGAACCACGTCTTTCAGTGTCGCGCCGGCCTTGGCCAGTGCCGCCTCGATATTGCGGATGGTTTGAATAGTTTGCGCGCGGGCGTCGCCGACACCGACGATTCTTCCGTCCGGCCCGGTTGCGGTCGTTCCGGAAACAGTGATGGTGTTGCCGATGCGCACCGCACGCGAGTAACCGACAATCGGTTCCCACGGTGCTCCGCTCGAAATGTTTTGCCTGTCCATCTTCGATTTCTCCTCGGGATCGGTTCTCTGTAAGCCGCAGTGCTCTTTTCGCGTGCCACAAAGAATAATCCAAACGGCAGCATTTCAACACTGGCGGCAGGAAGTATCCGAGGATTTGGCTATGATGCTAAACTGAGAGCACTCTCGCGGAGAACTCAAGACAACCGAAAGAGATCGGGACAAGGCATGAAGTGCAATAACATTCTGGAAGCAGTCGGGCATACGCCGCTGGTGCGCCTGAACCGCATCACGAAAGACTTGAAGCCGCAGATTTATGTGAAGGCGGAGTTCATGAACCCCGGTGGCTCGGTGAAGGACCGCATCGGCATCACCATGATTGATGATGCTGAGAAACGCGGCCTGCTGAAACCGGGCGGCACGATTATTGAAGGCACTTCCGGAAATACGGGGATGGGGCTGGCGCTGGTGGCGGCGGTGCGCGGCTACAAGTGCGTGTTCACCACGACGGACAAGCAATCCAAAGAAAAAGTGGACTTGCTGAAGGCGCTGGGCGCGGAAGTGATTGTGTGCCCGACCGCAGTAGAGCCTGAGGATCCGCGCAGCTACTACTCCGTGGCGAAGAAACTCGCGCGCGAAATCCCGAATTCGTATTACCCGAATCAGTACGACAATCCAATGAACCCTGAAGCCCACTATCTCACCACGGGGCCGGAGATTTGGGAGGACAGCGACGGGAAGATCACCCACTTTGTCTGCGGCCTGGGCACGGGCGGGACGATCAGCGGCGTGGGAAAGTATCTGAAAGAAAAAAATCCTGCGGTGAAGATTGTCGGCGTTGATCCGTACGGCTCGCTCTACTACGACTTCGTGAAGACAGGGAAAACGATCAAGGCGAAAACGTACGTTGTAGAAGGAATTGGGGAGGATTTTTTCCCGACGACGATGAATTTGAAGATTCTGGACGACATCATTCAGGTGAATGACGAGGAATGCTTCGTCGTGGCGCGGCGGCTTGCGAAATTGGAAGGCCTGTTCACCGGCGGTTCGGGCGGAGGATGCCTCTCCGGCGCGCTGCGGCTGGCGAAAGACCTTGGTCCCAACGACTTTGTAGTGGCGTTGCTCCCAGACACGGGCATGCGCTACCTGAGCAAGGTTTACAACGACGAATGGATGCGCGAACGCGGGTACGTGGATGCGGCGGTGCAAATCACTGCCGCCGAGGTGGTCAAGGCCAAGCACGCCGCGGGCAAAGTGCGCGAACTGGTGATTGCGCGGCCATACCAAACGGTTTTCCACGCGCTGAAGAATATGCAGGACCAGGACATTTCGCAGATTCCCGTGTTCGAAGAAAACACCCCGATCGGAACGATCTACGAAGACCAAATTTTGAATCTGGCTCTGCAAGGGAAAGATTTGCGCAAGCTCGTGGTACGCGAAGTGATGAGCAGTCCGCTGCCGCAGGTGCCGAAGACCGCGCCGGTCGAGCGTGTGACGCACATCCTGAGCCACGAAAATCCGGCGGTGTTCGTGGACATGGGCAATTCGCATTTCGAAATTCTCACCAAATACGACCTCATGAGCACCGTCGCCTCGCTCATGGAACAGAAACGATAAGGAGAATCCGTGCCTGCTGGCCCTGGCCCAATAGGGTTTGCTGCATTTACCGGAGTAAAGCTTCTAGGCTACTCGGTTGCGGCAAGTGTCCTTACAAACGTTTTTCAGTCGTCGCGAAATGCCTGGCTGGTGGGCCTGGCGCGAACGGGGATCGGACTCTTTGCAGGAGCTTTGTTTGGCGGGATTTGGCTTCTGCTGGGCACGTTTTTCCACAGCAGATGGCCCGATTGGGCGGCGGCTTTGCTTTTCTTCGGGCTGCTTATTCCCATTCGGCTGGCCGAGTGGTCGTTGTTGATTCATTTCTTCTTCGATCGAGGGCTGGCACAACGGGCCAGAGATTTGAAATTGGCTGGTGCTGGCAGTGCGTGGTCTTTTGTTCTGGACGGAGTTGGTATTGTTTCCGCTTTCGTGATTCCTGGAGGATTCTGGGTCTGCTAAGAGACACGAATTTAGACTCATGAAAATTCACGATTTCAATCAACGGCTGAAAGACGCCATTCTCGTCGCCGACGGAGCAATGGGCTCGATGCTGCACGAAGCCGTGGGGCCACAGCGCTGCTTCGACGAACTGAACACCACCGAACCCGAAGCTGTGTTTCGCGTACACCAGGCATACATCGAGGCAGGCGCGCAAATCATCGAAACCAACACGTTTGGCGCCAATCGCTTCAAGCTCGCTCCGCTGGGCCTGGGCGACGAAGTCCAGCGGCTGAACAGCCGCGGCGTGAAGATCGCCCGCGAAGCCCGCGAGTCTGCCGCACGCGAAGTGCTGATTGCCGGTTCCATCGGCCCGCTCGGGCTTGGAGTCCAGGCCCGTCATCCCGACGACAAAGAGATTCTGGATGTGTTTTACGAGCAAGCGCTGGCGCTCGAAGAACGCGGCGTGGACTTCTACATCCTCGAAACCTTTTCCTACATCGAGGAAATACTTCTCGCGGTGGACGCCATCCGCTCTTTTTCCGGCCTGCCCATTGTGGCGCAGCTCACGTACTCGGAAGAAGGCACCACTCACGGCGACATTCGTCCTGCGGACGCCGCAGCCCAGCTAAAAAACAAAAATGTCCAGGTGATTGGCGCGAATTGCACTCTGGGACCGCAGTCGTTGCTGCCCATTCTGCAGGAACTTGCCGCGGTCGATGACATTCGTATCAGCGGCATGCCCAACGCCGGCTTCCCCAAGCGGGAAGGCGAC
>JAWOLO010000304.1:0-9420 GCA_033853375.1 Terriglobia bacterium | reverse complement strand
CCATAGGGGCGCACGATGCGAACCGCCGCTCCCACGTTTTCCACCTTCAAGCCACCCGCCAAAATAATACGGTGCTTCAACGCAGCGCGCCGTGCCACATCCCAATCGGTCGTGCACCCCGTACCACCATATTGGTCGGTATGTGCCGCGTCAAACAGAAAGGCAAACGCCTGCGAGTATGGATCGAGAGCCGTAAGCGGAAACTCAGGTTCGACGCGAAAAGCCTTGATGACCGGGGCAACGGAGGCGATTTCGGCAACAGCTTCGGGGGGTTCGTCGCCGTGGAGTTGCACAGCATCAAGATTGAGTCTACTTCGCAGCGTTATCACGTCCGCTGGCAGCCGATTGACAAAAATGCCTACGGCTTTCACCCGCTTAGGCAGCTTTGAGCGGATTTTGGAAGCCTCTACTTCGTCTATGCGGCGCGGGCTCTTTGGATAAAAATTGAAGCCGAGCAGATTGGCTCCTGCCTCGATTGCGGCATGAGCATCGGCAGCACTGGTTATCCCGCAAATTTTTACGCGAACCATTGGGCCTATTTCCCCTGGGCCGCAGCGCCCAGCAGTTCTCTAAGAACCGTCGCGGGATCGCAAGAGAGCATGAGGCGCGTGCCGATCAGAAAAGCGTCAAATCCTGCCGCGCGAAGCCGAGCTAATTCCCCGTTGGTGCCGATGCCGGATTCGCTGATGGCAATGCAGGTATCGGGAATATGATCGATGAGCGCGAACGAAGCTTCCGTGCATACCTCCAGCGTTTTGAGGTTGCGGTTGTTGACGCCAATGATCTGCGCATCCGCCGCAAGCGCCCGGTCCAGCTCTTCCCGCGTATGGACTTCCACGACCGGTTCCATGCCGAGTTCCCTGCCCAGAGCGAGCAGTTCTTTTAATTGGCCGTCCGATAGCGTAGCGACAATCAGCAAAAAACTGTCCGCATCATTGGCCCGCGTTTCCCACACTTGCCATGAATCGAAGATAAAATCTTTACGCAGGACCGGAAGCTTCACGCTCTTTCGCGCATCGCGAAGATTTTTCAGCGACCCGCGGAAGAACTCCGGCTCGGTGAGAACCGAAAGAGCGGCCGCGCCGACACTCTCCAGGGATTCCGCCAGACTGACAGGGTCAAAAGGCTCACGCAGTACGCCGCGGCTCGGAGAAGCCGGCTTGAGCTCCGCCAAAACGTTAATTCCGGGACGCGAGAGAGCGGCACGGAAATCCCGCAGCGGCGAAGCCGCCTGGACACCGTATTTCAGCGCCGTTTCCGGCAAGACCTTCTTGCGATGTTCGACCTCCGCCCGGCGCGACTCCAGGATGCGGTCGAGGACGGTTCCAGCATTGGCTTGAGCACACATGAGGGTAACTTTTGTATGCTAGAGAGAGAGACAAAGAGAGTCAAATAGGAAGGGGCAGGAGAGTTATATTGATTTGTTGACCTTGGATAGATAAAGGCCAAAAAAAACGAGCCAGGCGGAGGTCCTGGTTCTCCTGAACAGAGGTTTGGATGAGCAAGACTGCCGGATATGTCGAAACCTACAGCGTATTGCTGAGCGAAATCGCAGAAGAAGCGGATGCCATTGCCATGCGCTATTTCCGTTCGAACGGGCTGCGCGTGGAACGGAAGCCGGATGGCACCGCCGTGACGCCCGCGGACCGCGCCGTGGAAGAAATGGCGCGCAGCAAAGTCGCCGAGAGCGGGTTAGCTCTGGACGTGTTGGGCGAGGAGATGGGCGGAAGCAACGCCAAGTCCCCGACGAATCCCGACCGAGCGCGTATGATCGTTGATCCCATCGACGGTACCGAAGAATTCTCGCGCGGGATTCCAACCTTTGGAACGCTCCTGGCTATCGAGGAAGGCGGCGAGATTGTGGCGGCGATGGTCAGCGCCCCCGGATTGCATTCGCGCTGGTGGGCTTATCGCGGCGAAGGCGCCTATCGCGACGGCAAGAGGCTGCACGTTTCGAATGTAGACAATCTCAGCAAAGCTATGGTGTTCACCACCGGCACCGGACCCAGCAAGAACGCCGCCGACCAGGCAAAAATCCGCAGATTGCTGGACGCGGCGCGGAACAGCCGCTCGTTTGGCGGATTCTGGCAACACATGCTCGTCGCCGAAGGTTCCATCGAAGCCGCGCTCGACTGGACCTCAAAGCCCTGGGACTTGGCGCCACTGGGCATCATCGTCGAAGAAGCGGGCGGCCGCTCGACAAACTCCAAAGGTGAAAGAACCATTTACACTGGCCAGCTCATCAGCACCAATGGAAAGATTCACGACCAGGTTCTCCAGCTTTTGCAGTGAGGACGCCAATGGTAAGGATCAAACGAGTCTATGAGGAAGCAAGCACAGAAGACGGGTATCGTGTGCTGGTGGATCGCCTCTGGCCGCGGGGCATGAAAAAGGAAGCGGCTAAGATTGACCTTTGGATGAAGGACATTGCCCCAAGCGATGCGCTGCGCAAAACGTTCCACCATGATGTGATGAAGTGGCCCGATTTCGAGAAGAAATATCGGGCAGAGCTGAAGAAGAAAGAAGAGTGTTTTGCGCAGTTGAAGAAATTGGAGAAGGAGCATGGGACCGTGACTCTCCTCTTTGGCGCACGCGACCCGGAACACAACCAGGCGGTCGTTCTCATTGAAGTGCTCAAGAAGCACTGAACGATCAGCAAATAGTGTGGAGAAACGCGGCGACCGTCCGCCAGAAATCTTCACCCCAAAGCCCTCTCCAAATTGGCCGTTTTCTCAACCGCAAGCATTGCCTAGACTCAGCTGCGACAGACCTTTTCGATCTTCTTACAGGGGGTTCTATGGACATTCGCGCGCAAGCTCAAAAGGCCGAGCAATTCCTAAAACTCCACCACGGTCCCCGGCTGCTCCTTCTTCCCAACGCCTGGGACGTTGCCAGCGCATGCATCCTCGAGGAATGTGGACATCCAGCCATTGCCACCAGTAGCGCTGCAGTGGCTTATTCCCTTGGCTACCCGGACGGGCAGCGCATTTCGCGCGATGAGATGCTCGAAGTGTGCGGACGCATCGCCCGCGCTGTGAACATCCCTGTGACCGCCGATCTGGAAGCGGGCTACGGTACAACCGTCAAGGACATGGTCGAGACGGTGAAAGCCGCCATCGCTGCGGGCATCGTGGGAATGAACCTTGAGGACGTGACCGGCGATGAGGAGAGCTCATTCGTCGACCTGCCTTTGCAAGTAGAAAAAATTCGCGCCATCTGCGAAACCACAAAATCATTGGGCATCCCTTTTGTCCTGAACGCGCGCACCGACATTTATTTGATGCCCATCGGCCCAGAGACTACGCGCTTCGAACGCACCGTCGAGCGCTTGCGCTCCTATCGCGACGCAGGGGCTACTTGCTTGTTTGCGCCTGGCGTCTACGACCGCGAAACCATCGCCAAACTTGTGAAAGCCGTCGAAGCCCCAATCAATATCTTGGCTAATCCCGCCTGCCCTCCAATTGCCGAATTGGAGAAAATTGGCGTTGCGCGCGTAAGCGCGGGCTCGGGAATCATGCGTGCCGCCATGGGGCTGGTACAGCGAATTGGCAAAGAGATGCTTGAAACCCGGTCTTGCGAGATGATGTTTGTCGGGGCGACGCCCTACATCGATCTGAAGCGCATGATGACCCGCCGTGCCAATAAGGCCAATGCCTGAGACGTCTTCCCTACTCAGGGTTTTGAACGAAGAAATTGTCGCCTGCCGCAAGTGCCCGCGCCTCGTGAAATACCGCGAGAAGGTTGCTCGCGAAAAGCGCCGCGCCTATCGCGATTGGGAGTATTGGGGCAAACCTGTTCCCGGATTCGGTGACGCGCAGGCGCAGTTGCTAATTCTTGGCCTCGCTCCCGCCGCGCATGGAGCGAATCGGACCGGGCGCATGTTTACCGGCGACCGCTCTGGCGATTTTCTTTATGCTGCGCTGCACAAAACAGGCTTCGCCAATCAACCCATATCCCAGCACCGCGACGATGGCCTGCAGCTCCACGACGTCTACATCACGGCCACGTGTCGTTGCGCTCCGCCCGATAACAAACCGCTCCCTCGTGAAATCTCAAATTGCCGGAGCTTTATCGAGCGCGAACTTGAAATCCTGAAACCGAAAGCAATTTTAGCTCTGGGGAAAATTGCCTGGGACGCTTACCTCGAAATTCTGAAGCAACGCGGCCTCATCACCTCGCGCGCTCTCTACAAATTCGCGCACGGAGCTGAAGCCGAAGTGGCGCTCGGCACACCACGCTTGTTCGGCGTCTATCATCCCAGCCAGCAAAACACGCAAACCGGCCGCGTCACTCTGGCCATGTACGCCAAAGTTCTCAACAAAATTCGCCGCTTCCTCGAAACCCAGCTTTCGTGAAGCGCGGCGTTTCACACCGACCCTCTGGCTGCGGTCTTCCACAGCCTGAGGCGCGGGTTGTGCGCCCCTTGCGTCTGGCCGGAGCTGGGGGTCTGCTTTTCGTCTTTGAGATCTCATACAACTTCTAGGTGTCGGCAGCACCCTACGAATTGCTGGCGGGAATTGCCGACACTCCTCCAAAACTCCATTTAGTAGGCAGCTGCCTCTCCGCCAAGTGCAAGCATTTTCATCCTCTTGCAGCGGCCCGAAATGCCCCTCACTTGGCCCAGCAGATGCATAAAGCACGCACTGCAGCATCCTGTTGGAGGACAAATGAACCATCCGAGAGTCCAGGCATTCTTCATCGCCACGCCAGTTCTTGCTGTCGTCCTCGGTGCAGCGGTTGCGTCGCGTGCTCAGCAACCTACGCCAGAGCCAATCACAGAAACACGTGCGCAAACGCCCGACCAGCCGCGCCACAAAGCCGACGGCGAGCGCCATGGTCTGCCACCGGAAACCTTCGCGGTTGCGCCCGGCACAAAATTCTTAGTCGGCTTGGAAGATGAATTGAGCACAAAAGGAACGCTAGAGAATTCCACATTCAAAGCGAAAACGCTCGAGCCATTGGAAGCCGGAGGCGGGTTTTACTTGCCCTCTGGAGCCGAGATCACCGCCCACGTCAGCCGCGTCGAGCCCGCGGGAGTTGCCGGCCGCGCCAAACTCTGGCTGACCTTCGACGAACTTCACACAAAATTTGGTGACTTGCCCATCGTGGCCGAAGTCGTGGGTGTCCCAGGCGATCACAGCGTAAAACCTGTGCCGGACAAGGAAGGTTTGATTCAAGGCCGCACCAGCACGCAGCAGGATGCCGCAGCCGCTGCCGCAGCGGGCGCGGCCATCGGCGCCGTCAAAGGCGTAAAAGACAAAGACAAGAAAGAAGCCGCCGAAGGGGCAGCCCTTGGCGCCATCACCGCCTACTTGATGGAATCCGGCCGCGGCCACGAACTCAACCTCCCCAAAGGCGCAAAACTCGAACTCGAACTGGAAAGAGCTCTTTACCTTCTAAAGGAATGAGAAATACAGGCATATCCAATGACTTGTAGGCATCGGGAAAATGTCCCTCGAGCTCCAGTCCTGCCTTGGCGTTCGGCTGAGCTAAAGCAGATATGACCCTTGGTAGGAATATTCCAAAGTATGTAAAATTTAGGAAAAAGATCAGAAGCTTTCTGCAATGTCATCCTCTAACAGTTTGAAATCAAAGCATTGACTATTCGCTCTTAATTTCATGGCTTTGTAGTCTCGTTGGCCGCCGATTTGCTCCACCCCGAAGTGGAACTTTGTTCGTTGTGGCGGCGGGTACCTCGTGACTTCAGGAGAGTCGCCAATCGTCCCTGCCGACATCAGTACAGAAAGATAAAACATAGAAGGGGTGTCTAAATGGCAGCAGTGTGCAAATGGTCTAAGGGCTTGGCAGTTTTGGTTTTGGTGCTTCTTGGATTGTGCTGTTCCGTTTCCACTTTCGCTCAGATTACTTCCCAGACCGGCGCGGTTCGCGTCACTGTGACGGACCCGCAAGGGGCCGCTGTCGTCGGCGCGAAGGTAACGCTTTCTTCTAAAACTAGCCCGAGTGTAACCAAGGAAACCATCGCGGACGGAACAGTTGTATTCCCGTTGGTGACCCCAGGCGCTTATAACGTAACTGTGGAAGCAGCAAACTTTAGTCGCGCGGTCCTGAACAATGTGAACGTCGCCGTTACGGAAGTCGCAAATCTGACGGTGAAGCTGGAGCTCGGGCAAGTAAGCACGGAAGTGCAGGTTTCGGCGGACGTCGCGCAAACAGTCAACACTACAAATGCCACGTTAGGAGATGTTCTTACGGGAGACGTGCTGCACAATTTGCCGCTGGCCACCCGCAATTTCACCTTTCTCCTTGCTTTGAATGCCGGGACTTCCGCGCCCTTGCCGAATGCCACGGATGCGGGCCGCGGTACAGCGGTAGTATTCGTGGATGGCCAGCGCGGTACGGCCAACAATTTGGTCATCAACGGAACGGACGCGAATAATCTGGCAAACAACAACCTCGCCAATGTGGCAATTCCTTCTCCCGATTCCCTCGAAGAATTTCGCGTCCAGACCAGCCTTTACGATGCTTCTCAGGGGAAAACTTCCGGCGGCAACATCAACGTGCTTACGCGCGGCGGCACGAACACTTTTCACGGCGAAGCGTACGACTACCTCCGCAATGACGCCTTTAATTCGAATAGCTTCTTTTTTAATAAGGACGGACTCTCGCGTCCGGTTCTCAAACAAAATCAATTTGGTGGCAATTTTGGTGGGCCCGTTCCTAAGCTTCACGACACTTTCTTCTTTGGATCCTACGAGGGCACACGTCAGAGCAATGGAGTGGCAGGCGGAATCAGCTCACAGTTCCCCGTTTTGCCGGCCTCCCGAGATGAGGCGAGCATCGAAACTGCGTTCGGCTTGGCTCCTGGGAGCATGGATCCAGTCGCCTTGAAACTCTTAAATCTTCCTGGAAAATATAACGGCTTCTTGATTCCTAGCGGCAAAGGCACTCCGGGCCAGTTCGGGCTATTCGCCATATCGAGCCCGCTGAAGTTCAACGAAGACCAATTCAACGCCAACATGGACCGGAATATTGGCACAAAGCATAAAATCTCCGAGCGCTACTTCTATGCTAAGGATTTGACCAATGATCCTTTCGGCGGAGAGGGTGCAGGCAACTTGGGCAGCGGGCAGAAGACCCCGCAAAAGAACCACCTGGCTACGCTGTCTTGGACCTATTCCCTCAACCCCAACGTCGTAAATGAAGCGCGATTCGGTTTCAATCGCATCACTCAACAAGTGCTGGCGCCGGATCCCGCAACCCTGAGCCAGATCGGAATGACTCGATTCAATGGCTCGGTCTTTCCGGGCATTCCGCTGTTTTTCACCAGCGACATCTTTCCTGCGTTTGGCGGCATTTCCACAAACAACGATCAGGCCTTCACCAGCAACACCTTTCATTTTGCCGATAGCGTCGCCTACACACATGGAAAGCATACTTTTCGTGGAGGATTTGAACACCGCCGCTACCAGATCAATTTATTCAACAACTTCGCCTCGCGTGGCTTCCTGTTTTTTAACACGTTCGACGATTTGCTCACCGGCAACATCCTGGAGGCCTTTGCCGGAACGGGAATCACTGACCGCGGATTTCGCGCCCGCGATATCGCCTCCTATTTCCAGGACGACTGGAAATTCACCAAGCGCCTGACGTTAAATCTCGGCGTGCGCTACGACTACCTTGGGCCCTCGACCGACGTAAAGGATCGCCTGGGCAACTTTGATCCTTCGCGACTGGATGCCACCACGCGCGCAAACGGCGGACCAGGTCTTCTGAATGGATTTATTCTTCCCGCCGGCGCGCACTTCGGAAGCATCACCGGGACGCCCGGGGTTTCTTCCTCCACATTGTTAAGCGACAGCCCGCACAACTTTGCGCCGCGCGTGGGCTTGGCGTGGGACGTGAAGGGTGACGGGAAAACCGCTGTTCGCGCTGGTTATGGCCTCTATTACGTTCGCATTTCCAACCAGACCCTGCTTCAGCTCATCACCGCAGCGCCATTCTTCCAGTTGTCTGCTTCGGTCTTTCCGGGAACGCCTCTCTCGAATCCATTTCCCGCTCTGCCGGTCCCCTCGCAGTTTCCCATTTTCCCGACGCCCCCGCAGTTGACGGGGTTCCGGGCCTCTGGAGCTCCGACGTTTAGCGGGCCACTTTTGTCGCTTAATCCCTTCGACCGAAACCTGGGAATTCCGTACGTTGGGCAGTGGAATTTCTCAGTGCAACGTGAATTGCCTCAGCATTTCGTTGTGGAAATCGGATACCTCGGATCCGAAGGTGTCAAGTTGCTTCAGGGCCTGCAGCTCAATCAGGCTCGCCTCGCCAGCCCCAGTAATCCTATCGTGCTTGGGGGTGCGAACGGCGTTCCGCAAACCACGATCACGACCAATTCCACATCGAACGTCAATGCCCGCGTTGGCGTCCTTGGTTTCACCAGCACAGGCCTGAATACCGTGACGGAAAACGGCCACTCTTCGTACAACGCTCTGGCATTCACGGTTACCCGGCGCACCGGGCGCATGTTCATTCAGAGCGCTTATACCTTTTCCAAAGCCATTGACAACAATTCCGGTAGCGCTAACGGGCAGCAAGATCTCGGCAACTCCGGAGGAAATCAGTTGGATACTAGGGGACTAAAGGCGCTCTCCAATTTTGACCGGACTCATCGCTTGCAGGTCACCTATCAATACAGCATTCCGGGCTTCGCAACCAGAAGATTCCACCAGGCCCTGGGGCACTGGGCGGTTGGGGGTTTGACGACCTTCCAATCGGGGCTGCCCGTTACCATTTTCTGTGGTAATTGCCCCGCTAATCTCTTCGGCCTGACTCCCAGCTCAACCTTTCCCAATGTCGCTGGCAACTTGAACAGCCTGATGTTGCCTGGCTCGGCGGAGAACTTCACGGGAACCAGCGTATTCAATAAGTCGGTTCTGTCGGCAACGACCACAAACCAGCCGGGAACAACAGTCAGTGGGCTGAATTCTTTCGGTGGCCCCGGCAGCGGTTCGTTTCCGATCGGAGGCCCCGCAGTCGCAGCAGGTAATGCGATCCTTGGCGACCTTGGACGCAATGTCCCGCAGGTTCGCGGTCCGTTCCAGCAAGATTGGGATTTCTTTGTTACCAAGGACTTCCCGTTTGCCGAAAGATACGGCATTCAATTCCGCGCCGATTTCTTCAATATCTTCAACCATCCAAACTTCACCATCGACAACTCGACGTTCGGCACTGCGCCTTTTGGCGTTTACGACAATACGGTAGGCAATCCGCGTATCGCGCAACTCGCCCTACGCTTCCATTTCTAACCATTTCAGCAGCATTATTTCGGCCCGGGAGACGCAGTTCCCTCTCGGGCCTTTTTCATTGCGCGAACGTTCACGCATCCCAAGGCATGGCCTGGCGCCAAGGGTTACTCCGGTCGTTTGGTGTTCACGGTGCAACCTGGCAACCTCTAGGAAATGCCCGGTT
>JAWOLO010000303.1:0-7845 GCA_033853375.1 Terriglobia bacterium | reverse complement strand
AGAGGACATCAAGAAGTATGGAATCGGCGGCATCGACGTCGCCACCGGGATGAAGGAAGGCCTCGCCTATGTCGAGGACCGCAACGCCCAAATCCAGAGACTGGAAAAGAAGAAAGAGAATCTGCGGAAACAGTTGGACGATCTGGAGGAAGAAGGCCGCAAAGCGGGAGCCGAGCCTGCATGGTTTCGCTGACCTAGTTTTCGTTTTGCACCAAACGCACGGCTTGGCCGGCCATATCCCACTGAAACAACAAGAGATAAGTCTCATCGGCATATTTAGCTCTTCCCGCGCATCCTTCGCCTCCCAAATCAGAACTTTTGTGCAATCGAGCACAGCACGACCAAAACTGGTCCTGGGGCCAGTAGTTTTTGGCCACTTGGCCGCCCTACACTATCCGCGAGTTAGTTCGAATCCCCTCCCTACGGGAGAGCTACTGTGTACTGCGACCGGTGTGGACTGAATTTCTTGCCCAAACAGTCCGTGTGCACTCGCTGCAAAAAGGTGCCCACACGCTATTGGTTTCAATTCATGAGCTTGGTCACCATTTTGGTGGCCGTCCTTTGCAACACTGTCTTGGGGATTTTCCTGCTACCTCGATTGGCTTATGCCCATCACGGACGGCTTCTTTTTCGCAGTTGGTATTGGTTAGACCAAAAGGCTGCCCTTTACGGTTGGGTTCCCTTGGCCCTCGGCCTACTGGCCTGGGATTATTTCATTTGGAAGGAAGCGCGGCCCAAGCTCAAGGGCTGGCTCACGCGCAAGTTGCTGACGTTCTCCCTAGCCGCTGGCGTGGCTCCGATGATCCCCTGGTGGATCCCGGCGGGCCAGCCTCCAGGCGAATTCCTTTCCATGATTAGCCGGTATCAGGGATTGCCCGTGCTATTGGCTTGGGGCGTGGTCCTGGTCGTGACCGTCATCTTGTGCATCGATCCGGAGTCTCGCGACCATCTGCTCGGCCACGGAAGAACATTGAGCCTTGTGAGCACCGGGATGCTCGTGCTGATGCTCGCCATGACGCTCATCGGCTGGTCGTTTACCTATTGAGCTTCAAACACTTCAAATACTGACAGGCGGCTCTTCTTGTAGACAGGTGTTTCCGTCGCGGAGGAGCTTCAGCGCCGTTTCCGGCAAGTCACTTGTGAGCGGGCAAAAGGTCCCAGATTCCCGCATCTTCCGTGCCGAGGACCCACGAAGCAAAACCGTAGAGCCCCCGATCCTTCACCAGTGCATAGCGCTCTTGGAAAGTGCGGGTGTCTGTATAGAAGATCCACTCGCGCTCATCGTCGCGGTAAAAGTACAGCCACGCGGTTCGATCCCCGGGATCCCATTCGAGGTGCCCGCTGTAGGCTTTCGCTAGATCCAGTGCGTCATCCGTGGAAATGTAGTCGGCCGTGGGGTTGGGCTTGTCGCCGCCTTTGTCGGAATCCTTGATGGGAGTTCCCGTGAACCAGTGATATCCGTAGAGAGGGATCCCCAGAGCGAGTTTCTGTGGGGGCACAACCTTAAGCGCGTAATCGAGATTAGCGACCGTCCAATTCCATCCGGCAACAGGGCCGGGCACGGTCCAAACCGTGTGCTGGTCGTACGTCATCAGGCAGAGAAAATCCACTGACTGCGCGATGGCCTTCAGGTCATAGGCGCCGCGCCAGTTCTGGTAAATCCACGCAGAGAATCCCGTTTCGCCGGGATGTCCGGGGGCGTTAGGAATCGTTGCTATCGAAAGCTGGAGGTTCTCTTTGTGAAACGCAGCTGCCGTTTCGCGGACAAAGTCCGACAGCGCGTTCCGGTCCGTCCAGTTCACATTCTCGAGGTCTAATTGGAAACCGACGTAGCCGTTGTCTCTGGCAGCTCGAATCATGGCTGCAATCGCGTGCTGCCGAGCAGAAGCATTCGCGAAAAACTTGTGGACGTCGTCCTGTGCGAACCCGCCGTTCACCACCAACGGCATCACAGGAACATGGTGCTGGCGCGCCATCGCGAGCACCTCCGGATTCGGCCCGCCGGAGAGCATGCCGCTCGCGTCCACCGCATACCAATTAGGTGATAGCAGATCGACCTTGTCCGCATGGGCCAGGAACGAACGCACCGATTTCGGCTCGCGCGTCATGTAGAAAATCGACTTGGGTTCCTGAGCGTTGGTGGGTATCGAGTTTAGGAAAGCCGTCGCAAGTAGAAGTATTGGTAATCGCTTCATGTGCAGTCGTCTGACTCCCTGAAGACTAACCGCGTTACACGAGTCACAGACCTTCGCCTGGTGGGCCCTGTCACCGCAAGTGGGCCGCGATGCGACAGAGCATCAACCAGCCTGTGGAAGTGCGCCTGGAGAATACCATGCCGCGGCGGCTCTTGTTTGGTTTTGAATTGCAAAGCAAAGGGTATCCTGAAACCTCTCGTGGCCTGTCAAAGCGTGCTTCGCCAATCCTGCCTATCCTCAGTTCATCGCAAATCAAGGACACTTGAACTTCCATTTGGATATAGGTATAACACTTTTGAGAGATGAATGTATCTCACGAGAAAAGCAATCCCCCCTGGCTCATGCTCACGTTCAGCCTGTCTGCGAAACGCGCCAGCCAGCGCGTGGAAATCTGGAGATTGCTGCAACGTTACGGCGCTGTTCCGCTCGGTAATTCCGGGTATCTCTTGCCGAATCGGCCTGTAAATCGTGAGCGGTTTCAATGGTTGTCCACTACCATCCGCAGTTATGGGGGAGAAGCATCCGTTTTGGAAATACAGTCCGTCGATAACCTTTCCAACTCGCAGTTGGTGGCCCGCTTTAACGACGCTCGAGCACGTGATTATCAGGAGCTGATTAAGGAAATCGAAGAAATCACTTCTGAATCGTCTGGCCCTCGCCGCCTAGCCCACTTGAGCCGCATTCGAAGCCGTTTCCAGGAAATCTCGGCCATCGATTTCTTTCAAGGACCATTGCACAAACGCGTCGCTGAATTGATAGCGCGGGCGGAAAGGCGTGGCGTGACGGATCAACAGCCACCAAACGGCCAACCCCGCCGCCAGGACTTTCACCATCGAGTGTGGGTTACGCGCCCGAAGCCCGGCATTGACCGCTCCGCTTCTGCCTGGCTGATTCTGCGCTTCATTGATTCCAAAGCGCGGTTCGTTTTTGCGAAAGAAAGCCGCGTGCCCGCTGCGGCCATCCCCTTTGACATGTATCACGGAGGGTTCGGCCATCGCGGCGACGACTGTACTTTCGAAACTCTTCTGAAGGAGTTTCGAATCCGCGACTCGAAAGCCCGCGTGCTCGGGCAGATGGTTCACGACGCGGACCTCAACGATAGCAAATATGGGCGCAAAGAAGCCTTCGGCGTCGATGAGGTTCTAAAGGGCTGGGCTCGCCAGGGTGTCCCCGACGCGGAGCTATTGAAGCGCGGAGTCCAGCTCATCGAGGGCTTGTATCATTCGCTCAAATGAAGCTGCAAATGGGGTGAGAAATGTTTTTGAACACACGGCGCGGAGATCCTCGGAGTCGCGAGAGGAAGCCAGGTTTGGCTGCCCTTGCGATATGTCTCCTTTTGACCAACGCCCTCGCTGCATCGGCGCAATCCTCGCCGGATACAAACACGAAAGAATTCACGCTGGAGCAGGCCGTCGACTTCGCGCTGAAGAATTACCCGGCGGTGCGCGCATCGCTCGAACAAGCGAACGCTGCGCGCTCCGGCGTCGCGTTGGCTCGGACGGACTATCTACCGCGCACGGATATGCTCTGGCAGGGGAACCGCGCGTCCCGCAACAACATACTTGGTCTTCTTTTGCCTCAATCCGTAATTCCCTCGGTTTCAGGGCCTGTTTTCCCCACTACGTCGGGGCAAGGTGTTTGGGGAAGCGCCGCTGGTCTGCTGTTTTCGTGGGAGCCTATCGATTTCGGTGCTCGCCGAGCCCGACTGGATTCGGCAAAGGCAGCGCAGAACCAAGCCAATTCGCAGTTTGCACTCACACGTCTCGATGTTGCGGTAGCAACAATCAACAGTTTCTTGACCTTAGTGGCCGCAGAGCAAACCGTGCATGCCGCGCAGGCGGATGTCGAGCGCCGTGAAGTCTTCGACAAATCTGTCCACGTGCTGGTTGACGCTCAGTTGCGCGCCGGAGCCGACGCTTCCCGCGCCGACGCCGAGTTGGCGCGCGCCAGAGCAAATCTCGCCCGCGCTCTCCAGCAACAGGAAACCAGTCGCGCTACCTTGGCTAACATCCTTGGCATCGCCGATGCAAAAGTTGAAGTTCGCGACGGCGCTCTTGCACAAAAGCCTGCGGAAAACATACCCGCCACTTCCACCCTCTCGACTCATCCCCTCGCCGAGGCGCAACAGGCTCGCGTGCAGGAATTTCGTTCGAATGTTCGTCTCTTGGACCGCTCCTATTACCCGAAACTGAATCTTCAGTCCGCTGTGTATGGGCGAGGATCCGGCGCTAACACGGATGGAGCTTTCCAGGGGGGAACTGGCGGATTGGGAATCGAACGCTCGAACTGGGCTGTCGGACTCACTGTGACTTTTCCGTTGCTCGACATCTTTACGATCCGCGCGAGAAAAGGCATTGAATTTGCCAATGAGCAAGCCGAAGCGGCTCGCTATGACCAGACGATTCAGGATCTGACTGGCCAACTCAAGAAAGCGCAAGCGTCTCTGGAAGGCGCGCGAAAAGTGGCCGAAGCCACGCCCGTCGAACTCCAAGCCGCGCGCGCGACCGAAACACAAGAGAGCGCGCGTTATCAGGCAGGACTCGCCACCTTGGTCGACGTCTCCGACGCAGAAAGCCTCCTAGTACAGGCCGAAATCGATGACGCTCTGGCGCAACTCGCGGTTTGGCAAAACCTTGCTTCCGTCGCGGCCTCGCAGGGCGACCTTGGTCCGTTCCTGCAATTCCTGAAAGACAAGACCCAGGGAGGGCCGTAGCCATGTGGTTGTTGCGCGCCGCACTCCGGCATCCCATCAGTGTCATCGTCATTGTGATTGGGCTTGCTCTTAGCTCCGTTCTCGCTCTCGTACGTATGCCCGTCGATATCTTCCCGAATTTGAATCTGCCGGTGATCTACGTTGCCCAGCCTTACGGCGGCATGTCTCCTGCACAAATGGAAGGATACTTGGTGTACTACTACGAATATCACTTCCTCTATATCACCGGCATCGAGTCGGTCGAATCCAAATCCATTCAAAACGTCGGCTTGCTGAAGTTAACGTTTCACCCCGGAACGGACATGAGCCAGGCGGCAGCACAGACGGTCGGATATGTTGACCGCGCCCGGGCCTTCATGCCTCCCGGAACCGTTTCTCCTTTCATCATGCGATTTGACGCCGGCAGCGTCCCGGTCGGCTATTTGGTGTTTTCCAGCGCCACGCGGAGCGTGGGAGAAATTCAGGATCTTGCGCTGAATCGCGTTCGCCCGCTGTTTGCAACTCTGCCCGGAGTCTCCGCGCCTCCTCCCTTCGGAGGCAATCAGCGCACGATTGTCGTGAGCGTTGACCCTGACCGCTTGCGTGCCTATCGCATGTCGCCAGAAGAAGTCATTCAGGCGCTGAGCGCGGGCAATACTATCATCCCTGCGGGCAATGTGCGCACTGGCGATTTGTTGCGGCTGACGCCCATCAA
This sequence comes from Terriglobia bacterium, assembly GCA_033853375.1. Lineage (GTDB taxonomy): Bacteria > Acidobacteriota > Terriglobia > Acidiferrales > UBA7541 > Acidiferrum. The sequence continues at coordinate 2,243 of JAWOLO010000303.1, read as the reverse complement.
CTCAGTCGTTTCCAATATCAAGGACTTGCAAGACCTGCCCATCCGCACCGGCGCCGGTCCTACAGTCTTTTTGCGTGACATTGGCACCGTCGAAGATTCCACCGACATCCTGACCGGATATGCCGAAGTGAATGGCCGCCGCACCGTTTATATTCCCGTTGACAAGCGCGCGGATGCCTCAACCCTCACCGTAGTCAACGAAGTAAAGAACAATCTCGCTTACTTCCAATCCGTCGTCCCTCCCGACATCAAGATTGACTACGTCTTTGACCAATCCTCTTACGTGCGCAATTCTCTGCTTTCTGTCGTGAAGGAAGGAATCTTTGGCGCCGTCCTTACTGGTCTGATGGTGCTGCTGTTCCTGCGTGATTGGCGCAGCGCGCTTATCGTGGCCGTAACCATTCCTTTTGCACTGCTCACCGCGGTCGTGGCGCTTTGGGGTGCGGGGCAAACCATCAACATCATGACCCTTGGAGGTCTGGCACTTGCCGTCGGCATTCTTGTCGACGAATCCACGGTGGTCATCGAAAACATTCACAGTCATTTGGCGCGGGGTCGCAATAAAGCGCAGGCCGTCCTGGACGCCAGCAAGGAAGTTCAAGTTCCGCGCTTGCTCGCTATGCTGTGCGTCCTGGCGGTGTTCGTGCCGTCGTTCTTTATGGTCGGCGTTTCCCGCTCTCTTTTCGTGCCGCTTTCCCTAGCAGTGGGCTTTGCCATGTTTGCTTCCTACCTGCTCTCCAGTTCCCTAGTCCCTGTGCTCTCCACCTGGGTCCTCCGCGAACAGGCGCGCCTGGAACAAGAAGCTTCCTCACTTCTCGCACGCTGGAGAGAGAAACTGGGGCGCACTCTCGAAAAATTGTCGCGAAGGAGAGGCCTGACCGTTTCGGCTTATGTCTTGGTTGCCTTTCTGATCTTGGTTTTCTTGGGACCTTATCTTGGCAGAGAAATCTTCCCGCGTGTCCCTTCCGGCCAGCTTCTCCTGCGATTCCGCGCGCCCATCGGGACTCGCGTGGAAACCACCGAAAGGCTTTCTCTCGATGTCCTTCGCACCATCCAAGAAAAAGCAGGCCCGGAAAACGTCTCTATCACCCTAGGTTACGTGGGAGCCATACCAGCAAGCTACCCGATCAACACCATCTATTTGTGGACCAGTGGTCAGCACGAGGCTGTGCTGCGAGTCGCCTTAAATCAGAAGTCTGACATTCGCGTCGACGAGTTCGAGGAGCGCCTGCGAAAGATGCTGCCCGGCAAGTTCCCCGGTTGCCAGTTCTCGTTCGAGGCCGGGGACATCGTCACACAAATTATGAATTTCGGCGCACCCACGCCCGTAGAAATCAATGTGAGCGGTCCGGATCTCGCAGCGAACCGCTCCTTCGCGGAAAAGCTTCATATCGAATTGAACAAAATCTCGGCTCTGCGCGATCTGCAATACGATGAGCCGCTGGATTATCCCAGCATCGACGTCAATGTCGATCGCGAGCGTGCCGGACAGCTTGGGCTTACCACCGCGAACGTCGGCCGTTCCTTTCTCGCCGCTACTTCGTCCAGCCGCTTCGTAACGCCAATCTACTGGGCCGACCCTCGCTCGGGAGTCGCCTATCAAGTGCAGGTCCAGATTCCTCAAGCCGAGATGACCTCGATAAAAGACGTCGAGCACATTCCGCTCACGCAGGGAGGAGCGTCGCATCCACTAATCGGCGACGTGGCGCAAGTTGCGTATGGCAATGTCGTAGGGGAATATCATCGCCTGAATGGTCAGAGAATGGTTACGCTTACCGCAAACATCTTCGGGGAAGACCTCGGCCGCATCTCCAACCAGGTGGATGACGCTATTACGCGCGCCGGAACACCGCCTCGTGGCGTGCACGTCATGGTCCGCGGCCAAATCGCTCCCATGAAGCAAACTCTGACTAACCTAGGCATAGGCTTGCTGCTTGCTGTGCTCGTGATTTATCTCTTGCTTGCGGCAAATTTCCAATCGCTGCGGCTGGCGTTTGTCGTACTTTCCACAGTCCCCGCCGTCCTTTGCGGCGTGTTCTTCGTGCTCCTCATTACTGGCACGAGTCTGAACATCCAATCCTTCATGGGGGCCATCATGGCGATTGGCGTTGCTGTCGCCAATGCCATTTTGCTAATCACCTTTGCGGAGGAGTATCGTCGCGCCGGCAATTCAGCAATGGATGCGGGAATTCAAGCAGCCAGGACTCGCATGAGGCCCATCTTGATGACCAGCATGGCCATGA
>JAWOLO010000302.1:0-4442 GCA_033853375.1 Terriglobia bacterium | reverse complement strand
GGAGGAAATATAATCAAGGCCATCCGCAGGTAGTCAGATTGCGGTTAGTTTCGACGAAGAGTTATTCGTATCTCAACGCGACCATCGGATCGACATTCGTCGCTCTGCGTGCCGGAATGAAGCACGCCGCCAGCGCCACTAGCACCAGCAAACCACTGACAACCACAATCGTGATGGGGTCATACGCACTCACGTCGTACAACATAGCCTTTAAATACCGCGTCACACCTAACGCCACTCCGATGCCTGCAACGGCGCCTACGACCGCCAGCAAAAGTCCCTGCTTCACCACCAATCTAAGAACATCTCCTCTTTGCGCGCCAAGCGCTGAGCGAATGCCAATTTCTCGCGTCCGCCGCGCGACTTCATAGGCCAGCAATCCGTAAAGCCCAATGCATGCCAGCGTCAGCGCCAGCAAACCAAAAAAGCCCGAAAGCCGCGCGACAAGCCGCTCCTGAAACAGCAGCCGGTCGATCTGCTGCGATTCTGTCGTGACGTCCCGCAGCGGCAGGTTCGGATCCATCTGCGCCACGGTGCGCCGAATCGCCGGAACCAACGCTTGTGGGTCACCTGCCGTGCGTACTTCGAAGGATGCACCTTGCATGGTCTGCGGCGTGTATATCACCGGGCTGATTTCCCGCCGCAGGTCGCTGTATTTCGTGTCGCGCACCACGCCGATGATTTCGTAGCCCGGACTTGCCGGTCCATCTTGGCTTGCTTCGGATTGCCCGAAGCGTTTTCCCAGAGGATTCTCTTTTCCAAGAAATTTCGCCACGAACGTCTGGTCCACAATTACAGGCGTCGGTACTGTGTGTGGGGCTGACGGGTTAGCAGCATTTGCTGCAATCTCATAGTCGGAAGTCGTGAAATTGCGGCCCGCAAGGAAGGAAATCTGCATGGTGCTGAAGAAATTTGGCCCGATCTCCAGCACGTCGGATTCTGACGGGCGATCCTGCGGTGTTCCTGGCCAGTGGAACATCGTAGCGATCAAAGCGCCGCTCAGCAATGGGACCATCGAGTAGCTTGCCGACTTGACGCCGGGCGTTTCCGCGAGCCGGCCCTGCAAATCCTGGTAAAAGCTGCGGATCTGCGCATCCTTATAGCCTGCAAGCGACGGATTGATTCCGAAAATCACGAGATTGTGCGAGTCGAAGCCCACGTCAACGCTTCGCAGGTTTTGTAGCGTTCGCACCAGCAACCCTGCGCCAACCAGCACCACAATCGCCAACGCCACCTGCGTCACTACCAGCGCGTTCCCGATGCTGAACCTTCTCCTGCCCCCTCGAGAAACCTTCGTCGAAGTGCTGAACCCTTCCTTCAATGCAGGAGTTACATCCACCCGCACGCTGCGGAACGCCGGTGCAAGGCCGAACAGGATTCCGGTGAAAAGCGAAATTGCAACCGTGAATCCCAGCACGCGAAGATCGAGGCCCGTCGCAAACGTCAGCGGCCTCGGCTGGTTGTTCGAAACGAACGAAAGGATCGCATGCGCTCCCCAAGACGCAAAAACGATTCCCAAAATGCCGCCCGTCGCCGCGAGAAGCAAGCTTTCCGTCAAAAGCTGCCGCACGATTCGCATCCGTCCCGCTCCGAGCGCCAGCCGCAACGCCATCTCTTTCTGCCGCGCCGCAGCTCGCGCCAGCATCAGCCCCGCGACGTTCGAGCACGCAATCAGCAGAATAATCCCCACCGCGAACATCAAAACGTACAATGGATTTGCAAATCGCCCGCGCGATCCCGTCAAGCCGGTCTGCGCATTCACAAGAGTTACCGTCGGCTCATCGTCCGGCTTCGAGAGCGTCCTCCGCTCGTTCGCCGCAGCGGAACGCGCTTGAGCTTGGGCAATCGGCGTAGGCACAGCTGGAATCCTGGCCGGTCCCTGGCCACCTCCAGCAGGAGGCATGGGCTCGCCAACCACTACCGAGCCTTGCGAGCCACCGACTGGCGGCGGTGGCACAGCTCTCGCGCCGGCAGCCGGTGGCCCGCCTGCAACGGCTTGTCTCGAAGCGGATCCGCCTCCGCCGCGTGGTTCTGGAGGCCCCGGCATTTCCCCTCCCATCTCGAACAGCGGTATGGCTCCGTGCAGCATCTCGTTGCGGAACATCCCGCTAATGGCTGCCTGCGCCTGCAGCATCGGCGTCTCGGGTTTCAGCCGCCCGAGAATGGTCAGCCACCAGTACGTTACTTTTTCCTGACGATCGTCCCACATCCGCGGATTGTTGATTCGCGGCCCCGCGCTGAGCGGCAGCCAAACGTCATAATCGCTGCCCGGCGTAATTCCCGTGAACCGCTGCTCAGCCACTCCAACGATCGTGAAAGCCGCGCCATTCAGCTCAATCGTGCGCCCTACCGCGTCGCGCGCGCCCCCGAAAGCGTTTCGCCAGTAGCCATAATTGAGCACTGCTACCGGCGCCGCCGTTGGCGAATCGTCGCTCAATTCCAGCACGCGGCCCGCTGCGGCCTTCAATCCCAGCGTGCGAAAGAAATCACCGGACACCAATTGGCCGCTGATCATGCTTGCGGGTCCATTGCCGGTCAGCGCCAGCGGACCGGCATTGGCAAACGCCGCGACTCCCGAAAACTCGTTCGCATTTCTGATCTCGCGAAACATCGGTTCGGAAAACGAGCAGCCCGAAGGATTCGCTGCCCCGAACCGCAGATTGTTGGTGCAATCGCCGGAGGACATGTAGCCGATAATCCGCGGCGCTTTCCGCGCGCTCCATCGCAGCACCACCAACTCCGACGGGTTCTCCACCGGAAGCGACCGCAGCATCACCGCATTAATTAGGCTGAAAATCGCTGTGTTCGCCCCGATGCCTAGCGCAAGTGTCAGGACCGCGACCGCCGTGAAGCCCGGAGAGTTGCGCAGCATGCGCAGGCCGTACCGCAGGTCTTGCCACAACTCGTCCAGCCACGTGAAGCGCCACACTTCGCGCGTCTCTTCCTTCACCCGCGCCACGTTTCCGAATTTGCGCATCGCCGCATGACGCGCTTCTTCCGGCGGCATCCCGCGGTCGATGTTGTCCTGTGTTTCCCGCTCGATGTGTTCGCGAATATCCGCGTCAAGTTCTTCCAACATGCGTTTACCACGTCCCATGGTTTGCCCCCTACTCCGCCGGACGGAGAATCTGTGCGATCGCTCCCGCCAGTTTCTCCCACTTGCTGGTTTCCACCTTTAATTGCTTCCGGCCTTTCGCCGTCAGCCGGTAAAACTTGGCCCGCCGGTTGTTCTCCGACGTGCCTTCTTCGACGGCAATCCATCCGCGCTTGATCAGCCGGTGCAGCGCCGGATAGAGCGATCCTTGCTCCACCTGTAAGACGTCGTCGGAGTTGAATTCGATAGCTTTGGCGATGGCGTGCCCGTGCGCCGGCCCGCGCAACAGCGTGCGCAGAATCAGCAGGTCCAGCGTTCCCTGCAACAGCCCGATGCGCTCGCGTTCTTCTTTAGTAGACATTCTAGGCGAGTGAGCATAGAGCCCTTCCAGTAGAATGTCAAGGGGAGCAAGTCTGTTTCACCGTCTAGCACCTATTCCGCAAATGGCTTCTCGTCTGTGGCGTGGCTTGCTGAGCCTACTGAGCCTCGGCGGGCACCCAGGACATCCCGTCTACGCCCGGCGTCAATTCAATCGGTTTTTCCAGTTCCCACGTATGCAAATCCAGCACATCGATCTTCCCCGCGCCTGTTCCGCTCAGATACGCAACGTCTCCTCCCGGACGAATCAGGATTTCCGACGCCCCGTCAGCAATTTTCAGCGTATGCGCTACTTTCATTGACTGCAGGTCAATCACATACGCATTGCCGCTGCGGTCCAGTGTCACCAGCCATCGACCATCCGGTGTCGGCTTGGACGCATACACGGGAGTCGGCACCGCAATCCAATTCACAATTTTGTTCGTCGCCGTGTCAATTACCGCGATCCGCGGCGCATCTTGATCGTGCGTGAACAGCCATTTGCCATCCGGCGAAATGGAAATCCGTTGCACCATCTTCGCGACGGGAATCGTCGTAATTAGGCTGCGCTTCGCCAAGCCCAGCACACTCACGCTTCCGGCTCCAACATTTGCCGTGTACGCGCGCCGCCCATCTGGCGAAATCAACAGCATGTGCGATTCCTTCTGTCCCGTGGGAATCTCCGCCACCACTTTGCGCGTGTTCGGGTCTAGCACATCCACCGCATTTCCAAGCTCCGCGGTGACGTACAGCATTCCGTCCGGCCCCCATTCCGCGCGATGCGGCCGCAACGGTTTTCCCAGATCAATTGTTGCCGCGAGCTTCTTCGTCTGCAGATCGACGACATCAATCGTGCTTCCATCTGTTCCTGGCCTCCCCACTCCGGAATTTCCGTAAATCGGCACGTACGCGAAACGCCCGTCTTTCGAAACCATCACTTCGTGACCGTTTACGCCCACAACCACCTTCGCCAATTCCTTCCTCTCGTCAG
>JAWOLO010000301.1:0-3076 GCA_033853375.1 Terriglobia bacterium | reverse complement strand
GAGGAACTGGACGCCTTCGTCCTGCCGGGCAGTCCTGCCGACGTGGATCCAGCTCGCTACGGTGCGCCCAGGCACCCCAGGACAAAGACTTTGGACGAGAATCGCGACCGCACGGATGAAGCCATTCTCGACCATGCCTTCCGCTCGTCCAAGCCGGTTTTGGCGATCTGCTATGGCTGCCAAATGCTGAATGTGCATCTGCACGGGACTTTGATTCAGGATATTCGCACGGAGAATCCGCAGGCGCTTGCCCATGGCCAAACCGATCTGCCGCCCGAGCAGCGTAAGGGGGATGCCGAACACTTCGCGACGATCGAGCCCGGCAGCCGCCTGGCTACACTCAATGGAGCCGCTGAGGCGCACATCAATAGCAGTCATCATCAGGCGATCGAACGTCCGGGCAAGAACTTACGTGTCACTGCTCGTGCTTCCGATGGAGTCATTGAAAGCATCGAATGGACTGGCGATTCCAACTGGGTTGTGGGTGTGCAGTGGCATCCGGAACGAATGCCAGGAGATGCCTTTTCGGAGCGATTGTTTCGGGATTTCGTCGAAGCCGCTGCCAAAGCTCGCGAGGTCATCGGTCACAAAACGTAGCAACACGAGATTCGAGTTTCGAATTTCGTATTTCGATTTGCTAGTTTGAAGCACTCTAGGCCCGGTTTTGGTTTCCCAGTTTCGACTTTCATATTTCCAGTTTCGATTTTTCAAGTCTCGAATCGGGGGTGTCATGATTTCTCTTGCAGGCAAGGCGGCGCTAATCACCGGCGGCTCGCGCGGAATCGGCGCTGCGGCGGTCAAGATGTTTGCGCAAGCCGGCGCCGACGTGGTCTTCAGCTACTTCAAGTCCAAGGACGCCGCGCAGCAGATTCAACAGGAAGCCGGCAAACACGGCACGCGCGTGGAAGCTTTCAAAGCCGATGTTGGCAAGCACCCCGACAACAAAAGTCTCGTCGAGCATTGCATCTCACGCCTTGGCCGCCTGGACATTCTCGTTGCCAATGCCGGCGTTTGGAATCTCGAGGACCTCCCCATCGAAAAAATGTCCGAGAAGCAGTGGGACGACATGATCCGCACCAACCTTAAAAGTATCTATTCCATAATCCATTTCTCGGTGCCACAGATGATCAAGCAAAAGTCTGGAAAAATTGTCACCATTAGCTCCACCGCCGGCCAGCGCGGTGAATCGCTACACACGCACTACGGAGCATCCAAAGGCGGCATCATCAGTTTCACCAAGGGCCTCGCCACGGAACTTGCGCGTCACAATATTTTGGTCAACTGCGTCGCTCCCGGCTGGGTGGCCACAGACATGTCCAACCCCGTGCTGGAAACGAAAGCAGGTCAAAAAATGGCCAAAACCGTAATTCCGCTGCGCCGCGCTGGCACTCCGGAAGAAATTGCCGGGCCTATCCTCTTTGCCGCCTCGGATTTAGCCAACTTCATGACCGGCGAAATCATCAATGTAAATGGAGGCGCGGTCTTGTGCGGGTGAAGGGTGGCAAACTTGGGTTCCGAACCTTAGGTGCCGTTACTCTTATCGCTGCGGCTTGCTTTGTTCCTCGCTCTCAAGCTCAAAATCCCGACACGATGATGCCGGAGCAGAGTGAGGCCAAGGGCAAGCAGATTCTTCGTGATCTCATCAACGGCCTAGGCGGTCCGGGTTACATGGAAGTGCGCGAGAGCGAATGCACTGGACGACGCGCGCTGATTGGCCACAGCGGCGATCTCACGGGCTACGTCAGCTTCAACGATTTTCGCCATTATCCGGATAAGGCACGCATCGAGTACATCGGCCACGGCCGCAACACCATCCTGCAGTCAATCATCGGTATCGACGATTTGGAATTTGCCCATGGTGGAATCGTCATTACTCTTTTCAACGGCGATCGCGGTTGGTCGTTCGACCGCAGCGGCACCAGTGAGCTGCCCGTAACTTCGGTTACCGATTTCCAGGAGCAGATGAAGCGCAACGTCGACAATTTGCTGCGCTTCCGCCTCAACGAACCCGGCCTTACCATTCGCTTCGGCGGCAGCGATACGGTGGATCTCAAGCCAGTGGATTGGGTCGAAATCAACGATAGCGAGGGTCGCAAGTACCGCTTGGCGGTGGAGCAATCCACGCATCTCCTCGACCGCACCGTGGTCAGCACCGAAGATCCGGAGAACCAGCAGATCAACGACGACACCACCATCTATTCGAACTATCAACTCAAAGACAGCGCCTGGACGCCCATGCAGATTACCCGCGAACACAACGGCCGCCGCGTCGCCCAAGTCTTCTATGACAGTTGCCATTACAATCTCGGCTTTCCACAAGACCTCTTTGCAAAAGACTCCCTGAAAACGCGCGGCGCGGAGCTGGTTTCCAAAAAGAAATAGGTGCCTACCTAGAGCTGTGAGGCATCCGAAGGGAAAAGGAAAGTGCCAGCAAGTCCTTTGAGACGCCATGCTTAGTTACTACAAATAAACGTCACCTCGAGAGTTTGAATCCCCGCCAACATGTTTCAACTTGTTACATTTCCTCCCGTCTTTTTTCGCGCCCTGTAATATGATGTAGTTAGAGAGCCCAAGAAAGTACTATATCTTGCAGCACTTGCGAGCCATTGTCCGTGGCACTGGTGAACCATTGTGCGTGGCTATGTGACTGCTTAGAACTGAGTATTTAGGACAGCCCTTTATAGATAGCCAGTTCCGCTTCAAATGAGGAACGACTTTGATTAAGAGTGCAATCCGCCCCGGCACTCCGCGAGCCGCCGTAGTCGGTTTCAGCATGCTCGAGCTGGTGATTTCCATCTGCGTGATGCTGATTCTCACGGCCGTGGCTATCCCGTCGCTGACGCGTTCTTTGCGAGCTTACCAACTCAATAGCGCGGCGGCGAGCGTTTCTGACATGCTGAAATTTACGCGGTTTGAAGCCGTCCGGCGAAACACGCAAGTGAATTTCCTGACGCAGGCGAATGGCCCGGGCTGGCTGGTAGGCACAGATTCGAACAACAATGGGGTGTTAGATCCTACAGAGAAACAACAATCTATCGCGGGATTCCCAACTTTGTTGCCTGCAGGAACGGCGCCT
>JAWOLO010000300.1:0-5555 GCA_033853375.1 Terriglobia bacterium | reverse complement strand
CCTGTTTCGTCGCGCACGACGCCAGGAAGAAGAGAGCGCTAAGCATCGCGCCTGCAAAAATGATTCGCCGGTAGAGATTTGATATGCACGTCCGTTCGCTGGAAGCTCTAAGTGCTTCGTGATTCATCGTGCCCTCCAATAAAGCTGTGCTTTCGTTGAAGCTGAATCTCATCCGAGGATTTTATACCAAAACCAGATTTGTCCAGCTGCGTTACCCGCCGTTTTTGCGGCACGGGTACTTTTCGGACGCGCTGCGGAAACTAACCCATGAGGTCTGTCTTCGCTTCTCCTTGTGAACTCTGCTCCTTTCTCGGCGATCTCTGCGTTAAGTTTTGTCTTCGCTTTGTACTGACAACTGTCGACAGACAACTTTTGACTCACAAATAAAAAGGGCCGGCAGAGGGCTGAGGCTGCCGGCCAATTTCAATATTTTATTCGGAGATCTTTAACTTCCGTTCTTCGAGACGTTGGCGGCCTGGGGACCCTTCGGGCCTTGAACGATCTCAAATTCCACCGGATCTCCTTCCTGCAAGGTTCGATACCCATCGCCCACGATGGCCGAATAGTGTACGAACACATCCGGGCCGTCGTCGCGACCGATAAACCCATAGCCCTTGGAATTATTAAACCACTTGACGCTTCCTTTCATCACTTGCGCTTGGCCTCCTGACCAATACACTGGCTAGTTCCCATCCTGGCGCCAGAGATGCTTACGCTCCAGCGCCGCAAATACTAAAGTGGCCGGAGTGTAGCCAGAAGAATCTACGGAGTCAATAGGTCTTGCCGGCCACGATGCTGGAAAAACGCAGGACTTATCGGCACAATGAATTGCACTACACCTCACGTGCCGCCGGATTCCTTTACCGGGAAAGGTAACGCAGATAGTATAAGACCCCCGCGATCGTTTTCGCGTCGTGCAGTTCTTTCTTACGCAGCATTGTGTCCAATTCCTTGTGCGTATAGGCGCGGGCCACGATTTTCTCGTCGTCCTCCGGTTCCGCTTCCCCAGGCGTTAGCCCCTCCGCCAGCAGCAAATACATTTTTTCCTCGAGAAACCCCGGCGTCGGGAAAAACTCCAAAAAAATCTTAAACCGTTTCGCTCGGTATCCTGTTTCTTCCTTCAATTCGCGTGCGGCCGCTTGCAGCGGCGTTTCGCCTTCATCCATCCGGCCCGCCACCAGCTCCCACAGGAATTGCCTCGCAGCGTATCGGTATTGCTGGACAAGCACCACTTTTCCGTCCGGCAACACCGGAAGCACCACCACCGAACCCGGATGCGTTATCATTTCCCGCGTCGCTCGAACGCCCGTCGGCTCGATCACCTCGTCGCGCCGGATCCCAAACACTTTCCCTTCATAAACGTTTTGGCTGCTCAGCACCTGCGGCTTTTTCGGGGATTTTGCTCCTGAAGATTTTTTCATTTTTCCTCACGCGACTCTTCGCCCGTCATCATACCGTGAAACCCCTGTCGTTACTCCTCACCGACAGCTTCCTCTCTTTGTGACCTCTGTGCTCCTGCCTCCGGGATCTCTGTGTTAAGTTTTTGCCGGTGGCTTTGGTGTTGCCTGTGAACTATCCGCATGTCTTCAAGAACCTGGTCGCCGGCAAGTTGTTGAACTGAACACTGACAAACCGAAAACTGATAACATCTTGGGCATGCCCATCAACACCATCATCGTTGATGACGAGAAGCCCGCCCGCGAAGAACTCGCCTATCTGCTCAAAGGTTTTCCCGAAATAAACGTCATCGGTCAGGGCCGCAACGGCGTCGACGCCGTCAATCTCATCAAAGAGCACTCTCCCGATTTGGTCTTCCTTGATGTGCAGATGCCCGGTTTGGACGGCTTCGGAGTTTTGAAAAAACTTGTCGAGCGCAAAATGAAAGTGCCACACGTGGTTTTTGCGACGGCTTTCGATCATTACGCGGTACAGGCGTTTGACGTGAACGCGGTCGATTATGTTTTGAAGCCGTTTGACAAGGCGCGCATTTCGAAAGCCATCGCGCGCGCGCGCCGCGAAATCGAAGCGCAAACCAGTCCCGCGGAGCGGCTCGAGCAGCTCGTCAGCCAGTTGGGCAACTCGAAACAAGCCTCCACGCAGCCCGTGAAGTTGCTGGTGAAATCCCAGCAGCGCCTGCTGCTCGTCGACGCCGAAGATTTGATCTGGGCTTCGATTCAGGACGGCGACGTAACCGTGATGGCCAAAGACATCGAAGGCACTTCGAACTACCGCACGCTCGAGGAACTAAACGCCGCGCTCGATTTCGATTCGTTCTGGCGCCCCCATCGCTCGTTCCTCGTGAACGTTCGCCACATCAAGGAAGTCGTGCCGTGGTTCAAGTCCAGCTACATGCTCAAAATGAGCGACAAAAAGCAAACCGAAATTCCCGTCAGCCGCGCCCAAATCAAGCGCATGCGCGAACTCTTCAAACTGTAGCCCCAGCTTCCTTTGACAAATGACAAATTTGCTGAATCTGATCGGGACAATTCTTGCTTACGCCGGGCTGCTCACGTTGTTCACTGGCGCCGTTTCGATTCTGCGGCCTTTGAGGTTCCTCAACATTTGGAGCCGCTTCCAGGGCCTGATGCTGCTCGCGGGCGGGGTCGCGGTGGTTTTGATTGGCGTGAATCTGCCGGCTCCGGAACAGCGAGTCGCGACTCCCGTCACGCATCTGGATGAATTCTTGCCGGCTTATCAATTCGGAGAATTCCATTCCATTCGCATCCAGGCGCCGCGCGAGCGCGTTTATGCCGCTCTTGGCGAAGTGTCCGCCGACGAGATTACGTTCTTCCGCACGCTGACGTGGATTCGGCGCTTCGGGCAGCCGGGGCCGGAAAGCATTTTGAATCCGCCGCCCAACGAGCCTCTTCTTGCGTTGGCGCTGCGAACCAATTTTATGAAGTTGGCGGAAGAGCCTAATCGCGAAATTGTGCTGGGTACGCTCGCCGCTGCTCCCGGCGGAACGCCACTGAAAAAGAATCCCACGCCCGAAGATTTTAAGGCGCTCGCAGCGCCTCAGCCGTCGCCCCTTCCACAGGCCTCCCCTCGAAGCTCAGAGCCAGCAGGGGAAGCAGTTGACAGCCAACAGTCGGAAACAAAGGAAAAACCTAACACAGAGGCCACTGACGCGGGAGCGCAGAGTTCACCGAGAAAAGGCTTTGCGCTCGCGGCCATCAATTTTCGCCTGGAGGATGTGGACAACGGGGAAACTCTCTTGACCACGGAGACGCGCATCTACGCAACGGATGCTTCCACGCGGCGCAAAGTCGCCGCGTATTGGCGCGTGATCTATCCGGGGAGCGCGCTGATCCGCGTGATGTGGCTGCGGGCCATCCGCAATCGCGCAGAACAGATGCCTGGTGGTACATAACGCAGGCTAATTTTGGCGGGAGGTTCCCATGATTCGAGAGCGAGCGCTGAAGGTGGTCTTGGTGTTGGTGGGACTGTTCTTTACGGCGGCAATTTATCCTGTGGCGGGGGATTTGTTGCACGGGAATGTCGAAGACTCCGGCGATACCATGATGATGAGTCTTTATTTTGCTCTGGGGATTTTTCTGTTGCTGGCCGTGCGCAATCCTTCGGCGCATCGCAGCCTGATTGCTTTTGCCGCGTGGTCGAGCTTCGCCCACGCCGTGGCGATGTCGGGGCTTGGCTTCCAGCGCCAGTTTGTGAACGACCGTGCAGGTTTTTGGATCGGTTCCGCCGTACTCGTTCTCATCGGCGTGCTATTGCTCGCCCTGATTCCGGCTAAGCCGTCACGGGCACTGGCATCCGCCCCCGCCGCTTGAGCGACACTGAACTCGCCCGATGCCTCCGCGTCGGCCTGCGCAGTCGAGGAATCTCTCTTCCTTCTGAGTGACCAGTCGATTCCAAGCGGCAGTATGTTAGGATTCTGCGTACCCCGCGTACAATGTTAGATGCGGCCGCAAAGCGGCCGACGAACTGATGGACTTCTCGCTTAACGACCACCAAAAACTGATTCGCGACACCGTCCGGCAATTCATGGAGACGGAGGTGCGCCCGTTCGTCAAGGAATGGGAAAAGCAGGAAAAATTTCCCGCCGAAGCGATCCAGAAACTGGGTGAGATGGGCTGCTGCGGCATGCTGACGCCGGAAGAATGGGGCGGGCCGGGATTGGACACCGTTTCCTACGTGCTGATGCTCGAAGAAGTGGCGCGCGTGCACACGGCAATGTCCACGGCGATTGGCGTGACGAATTCCGCGGTGCAGGCGCCGCTGATGATGTTTGGCAACGAGGCGCAGAAGAAGAAATATCTGCGCCGCATGGCCACGGGCGAAACGCTCGGCGCATTCTGCCTGACCGAGCCAGCCGCAGGCTCGGACGCGGCGGGCATTCAGGCGCGCGCCGCGCGCGATGGCAATGTTTACAAACTGAATGGTACGAAAACCTGGGTGACGAATGGAAACGCGGCGGGCGTGTTGATTGTGTTTGCGAAAACTGATCCTGCAGCGGGCGGGAAGGGCATCAGCGCGTTTTTGGTCGAGCCGAGCTTTCCGGGATTTCGCCGCGGGCGCCACGAAGAAAAGATGGGGCAGCACTCCTCGCCATCGGTCGAAATTTTGCTGAATGATTGTGTGGTGCCGGTGGAGAACCGTCTGGGCGAAGAGGGCCAAGGGCTGCGCATCGCGTTGAGCGCGCTGGATGGCGGCCGCATCGGCATTGCCGCGCAGGCCGTGGGGCTGGCGCAAAGCGCGCTGGAAGAAACCATTAAATACGCCAAGCAGCGCAAGGCGTTTGGGAAATCGCTTGGCGAGTTTCAGGCGATTCAATGGATGATCGCGGACATGCAAACGGAAATTGAAGCCGCGCGCGGGCTGACGCATTACGCGGCCTGGATGAAGGACGCGCATCCGACGAAGCTGGGCTCGAGCGCATCGAAAGCGAAACTCTACGCCAGCGAAATGGTGAACCGCGTGGTCTATAAGGCTGTTCAAGTGCACGGTAGCGTCGGGTACTCGCGGGAGACGGACGTCGAGCGCATGTATCGCGACGCGCGCGTGCTGACCATTTACGAAGGAACGAGCGAGGTGCAGCGCATGATCATCGCTCGCGAACTCCTCGGCGCACCGGAAAAGCAAAAGGTCGCTGCGAATTGACTTGCACGCGTTCGTCATTTCGAACGGAGCGCAGCGCAATGAGAAATCCCTCTTTGGTTTTGGCAAGCTGCAGAGGATACGATTTTAAGAAAGGCGAAGAGGGATTTCTCGCTTCGCTCGAAATGACAGTTTTATATTCTGGGAGCCAAGGTGACGACAGGGGATAAGGAGATGATTGGAGAAAGTGGGAGCCTGCCTGCCGGTCAGGCAGGCAAGGGTCCCGCACTCCAAAGGGCGCGCGTGCTGAGCGGCATGCGGCCGACGGGGCGCATGCATATCGGTAATTATTTTGGCGCGCTGGCGAACTGGGTGCGCCTGCAAAATGAAGTGTCGCCGGACGTAGCGCCGGGCTTTGGTGCGGCATCTTCTTCGTCTTCCTCGCCACTCGCCACTCGCCACTCGCCACTTCCTACTTACGAATGCTTCTATTTCATTGC
>JAWOLO010000299.1:0-3483 GCA_033853375.1 Terriglobia bacterium | reverse complement strand
AAGATCGGAGTGGCTAGTGCATTACCGAGCTTGGGGCGCGGCTCACCGCCATGCACGGCGAGGGTGCTCATGCCGCGCGCGAGCTTGCCCGCTCCGGCCGAAACGCCGCCGTTTGCCGCCGGTGTGGGTACCCTAGGCTCGCTGTTCTTCGTCTCGCGCGCAGCCATCACGGTTCGAGGAGCCGCATGCGCTCGACATAATGCGAGATCGCTTCGGAAATCTGCTTGGGATCGGCGCTCAACTCGACGGGTAGATTTTGCAGGTTCGAGCGGATTCCTTCGAGCATGCCTGAATGATAGGCGATTTTTTGGTCGGCGAATTTGAGGCCATTGGCGGTCGAGATGACGACGACCCGTTCGTGCGAGCGGATGATTTTGCGCTTGACCAGTTTGCGCAGCGCGGCGAGAGCCACGCCGGTGTGAGGGCAATTGAACATTCCGGTGCGGTCGGCTCGCGCGGTTTCTTCTGCCAGCTCCAACTCCGAAGCCTGCTCCACCACCCCGTCAAAGCGTTTCAAGGCCGCGATGGCCTTACGGATGCTGACCGGGTTGCCGATTTGAATGGCGCTCGCAAGGGTTTTCTGCGCCGTGAGAGGCTCGAAGTGCTCGAAGTGTTTGAGATAGGAACGGTAGAACGGATTGGCGTTTTCGGCCTGGGCGACGCAGATGCGCGGCAGTTTCGAAACCAGTCCGAGCTCGCGCATCATCAGGAAACCATTGCCGAGCGCGCTCACGTTCCCGAGATTGCCACCGGGCAACACGATCCAGTCCGGCACCTCCCACTCGAACTGCTGCACAATTTCAATACCCACGGTTTTTTGTCCTTCGATCCGCAGGCTGTTCATCGAATTCGCCAAATAGATGCGCTTGTGTTTTGTGATTTCCTTAACGGCGGCCATACAGCCGTCGAAATCCGTATCCAAGGAGAGCACCAACGCGCCGTTCGCGAGCGGTTGCACCAGCTGGGCTGGAGAAACTTTGTCGCGCGGCAGGAATACGACGGTTGGAATGCCCGCGGCGGCGCCGTACGCGGCCAGGGCTGCCGACGTGTCGCCGGTCGATGCACAGGCGACCGCTTCAATAGGCTGTCCATTGGCCATCATTTGTTTGACCACCGAAACCAGCACCGTCATCCCGAGATCCTTGAATGATCCGGTGTGCGAATTGCCGCACTGTTTGACCCAAAGATCTTCAAGGTGGAGTTGCTTGCCGTAGCGGTCGGCCCAGAGCAAATTCGTGTTGCCCTCAAAGGTCGAGACAATGTTTTCGTCGTCGATAAACGGCACCACCCATTCCTTCTTTGCCCACACGCCCGAGCCGTAAGGGTAGGAAGTTTGGCGGCAGCGATCATCGAAGAGTTTCATCCAGGCAGCCGGCGCCCTGGTTTTCAGCGCCTCCGTATCGTGACGGACTTCGAGCAAGTCGCCGCACGATGGGCAGTTATAGATGACTTCGAGCAGACTGAACTGCCCCGGACAGCCGTTGATGCACTGAAACCACGCGTTGTATTTCATTGTTCCAAAACTTTCGCTTTGAGAGTTTAAGGAGCCTTCCGTGAAGATCCTCGACTAGGTTAAAGACTATCCGATACCATTCAACGGTGTCAATATGAACAGGTCGTGGGGCTCCCGAACCCAATTGCAACCGTTACGAGGCGAAGCAACTTGATCGCGACCGTTCCGCGACACGCGTCAGCGACATCTTGAGTAACTCCATTGTCGCTATCCGCATTGCGGTTCAAGTGCTATCGCCTTCCTGCCGCTCGGCAATTTTGCGGACAGAAAACCCTTTTCGGGAAGCTTTGCGAATCCGGCGTTCTCATTTCGAATGGAATCGCACGCGTCGGGCCGAATTGTTTTGGCAATCCTTCAATTGCGGCGTAAAATACGGCTTTCGACGCCGACGGATAAGCCTTTTGATATGCGAACCCGTGATAAGATTCTGGTCTTGCTGTTCACCGTCACGTTAGCGCTGGGTGCGCTTATTTATTCAAAGTCCCGTCACGATGATCCATCGCTCGTGCGCTTTCGCTCTTTTGTTTTAAACCATCCGCTGCGCAATATTTCCAACACCGTGACATGGGTTGCGGAGACGACGCCCGACAGTCACAAGACCGTTTTCTTTGGGTACGGCGGGCTATCCTTATTGGCAATCCTCATGGTCGGGCTCGTCCTTAGGTCCGCCGGCAACGCCGAGCGCAGGGTCTTCAGGGACCGTTTGGTTGAAGCCCAGGTTGCTAAAGCTGAATTAGAGTCCTGGCTGCAGGATTCGCTGTGGAAGGAAAAACACGCACGCGCTGCAAGAGAGACGGCGCTGGAAGAACTCCAAGCGAGTGCGAGTAGAATTCTGGCTTTGGAAGACCGATTGATCGCAAACGAGAGAATTCTCAAGAGACAAGAGGGAGAATTAAAGGCTCTGCGATCTCAACACGCGGCCGTGGCGGACCGACCCGCCGAGACCCTTTCAGGTGGCATGCCCGAACAGAGCGCTCATCGCGACGAGCTTCGGAAGATGGCGGGCCTTCTCCAAGAAAAGGAGTCTGCCGCCCAACAACTAGAGAAAAGCTTCGGTGACCGCGTTGACGCTCTGGAGACCCAGCTCGACTTAAAAGAAAAGTTGATGGGGCAGCGCGACCAAGAGCTGGCGGTGCTCCGGACGCAACTCGCGAAGGCGGAGGCGATCAAACGAGAGACTGAGACTTTTCTGCAGCGGGAGCTAAAAGACGAGCAACCAGCGCTTCACGCCAAAGAAGCCGCCATGCAAAAGTTGGAACAGGACTTGACCGCGAAAGTCTCCACTTTGGAAACCCGGCTCAGCGACCATGTGAAACTGTTGCAGAGCCGGAGTACGGAACTGGATGCTGCTCGGTCTGAAGGGAATCTCTTAGCCGCACAATTGGCTGATATGACCTCTGCCAGGGAGCGCGCGTATCATCTCCTGCAACAAGCGCTTAAGCAGAAAGCCGAACTGCTGGAGTCGAAAGAGGCCGCCTTCAAAGAGCTGCAGGAAAGATCGGCGGCGCGAGTACAGATCTTGGAAAGTCAGCTCATGGATCGGGAGAAGATCCAGAAAGAGCAGGACAATGAGCTCGCGGCGCTCCGGGCACAACTGAGCGCGGCCGGAACCGCCAAGAAGCATACGGAGAGTTCTTTGGCCGAGGAGTTGAGAAAAGAGCGGCAGGAGCGGCAAGCGAAAGATAGCGCGCTGAAGGACCTGGAGCGCAACTTAGCAACACAAACGCGTTCGCTCAATGCCCAGCTGAAAGAGAAAGAAGAACTCTTGCGCAGCCGCGATGCGGACCTGCAAGCGCTCACATCGAAAATGGACCATTTGGCCGAACAATTGGCAGCTATGACCTCCGGTAAAGAGCGGGCGGACCATCTATTGCAGCAAGAGCTTAAGCAGAAAACCAAACTGCTGGAGTCGAAAGACGCGGCCTTCAGAGAGCTGCAAACAGATCTCAGTGCGACCGTCAGCCATCTGG
>JAWOLO010000298.1:0-4716 GCA_033853375.1 Terriglobia bacterium | reverse complement strand
AAGTTGCAGAACTTCTCGGACAGCTGAGTTCAGGCCAAACAGAACGAGGCGCGACCCTACGTCCCGTGAAGCCTTGAGTCCTTCCACCAGCGATGCCACGCCAGAACTGTCGATATAATGAACGTCTTTTAGGTTGAGCACCACGCGCGGCATCCGCAATTCCCGAAGCTCGCGCAAAAGAGCTTTCCGCAATTCCGGCGAAGTCGCCAGATCGATATCTCCTGAAACATCAAACACTGTGATCCTTTCCAAATGTCGTGCCGCGATTTGCAACATGGACTCGCCTCAGGACTCCTTTTCTGTTTCTGCTGCGTGTAGCAACTTGACCATGCGCAACTGGTTTCGGCCCCACTTTCGGCGGAATTCTACCGTATCCATGTTCTCCCGAATGAAATGCAACCCCAGGCCACCAGGCCGCACGTCTTCCAACTTGCGCCCGCAGAGCTTCTCCCGGTCTACAACCATGCCGCGATCTTCAAGCATGATTTCGAGGGCAGATTTGTCCGCGCCATCCTGAGCCACCCGAATGCGGCGGAAGGAAGCTTCAATTGGCTGTTCTGTTCTCCCTTGATATGCGTGCCGAATAATGTTCGTCAGAGCCTCGTCGACCGCAAGAACTACTGCGCGGCATTCCGCTTCTGGAAAACCCAAAGTTTGGGCGAGCTCTTCCAACGCGTTTCTGACAACACAAAGGGTTTCCGGATTGCTGCGCAATTCCATTCTGAGGAGTAAACTTCCCT
Organism: Terriglobia bacterium; assembly: GCA_033853375.1. GTDB lineage: Bacteria > Acidobacteriota > Terriglobia > Acidiferrales > UBA7541 > Acidiferrum. Next base: position 3,976 of record JAWOLO010000298.1, on the reverse strand, counting down.
GACTCACGAGAACCCACTCCCTCCACTTAGGGAACCGGTTGCGCCTCTTCGTCGAACCAGTTACTTCAGCAGGTCGTTTGCATACTTGGCGGGAACGGCGAGGTTCGATCCACCAAAGCCCTTAAGTATGGCGAAGTTTATACCAATTACTTTGCCATTTCGGTTAAAGAGCGGCCCACCGGACCCACCCGATGTGGTCGCCGCATCGTACACGATCTTGTCTTTGAGGACATCGCCTATGTGTCCTTGCGTTGTAGTCGGCCGAATCAGTTGCTGCGAGGCAATCCGCGAGATGACTTGGCTGACGTCTTGCGCTCCACTCGCAATTTTCTGAACCACATCCGAATTCGCCCGCGCGAGAATGCCCTCAACGCCGGTGGGATAACCCATGAGGACGACAGGGTCTCCGGCCACGCTGGCCTCGCTTCGAGAATCGAGCTCGAGCAGCTGAGTATGAGCCGGCGGAGGAGTTTCCAGCTTCAACGTGGCAACATCGGCCTCGGATGAGATTCGATCAATTTTGGCCCGGATGGCCGCAGGCTTTCCCGGAAAGTAAGCCTCGTAGACCGCGACGTAGGGATCCACACCTTGATCAATAAGATGTTTCAGATCATCGTCATGCCACCAAGGCTCTGCAACGTGGTGGTTTGTAAGGATAGTTCCATCGGGCGTTGCAAGAAAGCCGGTCCCGAAAGCGTCCACCTGAAGAAGAGGCCCTGGGCCGCCAATGTCGAGCTGAGCCATTCCTTTATCGTCAACTTGTGGCTTTCCAGCCGCATCCACCGCCACTTGGAGCGATTTACCGGATTGTTTGTCGCGGAATTCCACGACAACGTGCAAAAGGCACACGCTGGGGCCATACTTCTGAACAATCGTCTCCGCAACATTGCCTTCCTTTTCCAGCAGGGCCAGGCGATTCTGAGTTTCAAGCAACTGCTTCTTCAGAGTGTCCGCATCTACACCATCCGCGGCGGCAACCTTTTTGCGCAGATCCTCGGATCGTGCCTTTAGAGAATCTTGTGTCGGGGACGAGGAACGAGAATTGGCGTTGATCGAAGACCGCGCTTGTTCCGTGCGCCGCACCAAGTCCCCTTGAGGCTGCAGACCGGTGTTCAGTCGAGCGATTTCCGCCCGCAGTTGCAGGGTGGCCTTGCGGCTGCTGCGGGTCGAAATTCCCAGAAACACGGCAGCGAGAACAGTCACGGCGCTTAGCGCAATTAGCGCGGGAATGAGCCAGCGGCGCTTTCTTTCGGTACTACCACTTAGTGATTCCACCGCAATGTCCGCGTAGCGCTCCCTCTGGACCGCGTACTTGAGCATCGTTTTGAGCTCTTCCTCTGGCTTACGCTCCCGGAACTGGTTTCTAATTCTTGCGGCGAATTCCATCCCATCAAATGGAAACGAAATGACGTCGTCGGTGCCGAGGTCAAGGGCGCGGGCTCGCTCCAAAGCGCCTCCATGAACAATCATTACGACCTTGATCGTTGGCGTGGTGTCGGGCTGGGACTTGATCTGCGAGATGAGCCCGCAGCAGCTCAGGTCAGAAGGAGTTGCTTCTGTTACCAGAACTTCGGGGCATAGCGTGAGAACTTCCTCGACGGTCAACTCGTTCTCCGTGGTGACCTCATATCCTTCACCAATCAAAGCGCGATTTATTGCGTCAAGTGAGCCAGGACTTAGATTTAGGAGTAGGATGCGCATCATCTGTTCGATGCAAGGCTGCGCTCAGACGGTGCAGCGTTTGCCCAGCGATCAAGTCCTTTGTCGCAGTTTGAGGCCCATCATAACTCAAGTTCCTAAAGTTCCTGGAGGCGGACACGTCGAGGGCCCAAGGCAATCAAGCGAGATGGGATATCCCGCAAAATGAGGATCTTTACAAGAAACCTGAACTGCCAGGGCACAGTGGCCGGTCGAGTTGATTGGAGTGCGCGGACCATCAAGCGGTCTTGCATGACGGATTGCATGCGCTGAATGACACGAGTGGGCCACTCGCGCTGAATTTTTTCGAGATGGGCTTCAGACACCGTTCCAGACTTCAAGGGGCCTGCCAAGATGTTGGCCGTGACAACAGCATCCTGAACGGCGTAGTTGATTCAGAACCGCTACATACATGATTCCGCTTACGGCTTCGAGAACGGAAAGCGAGCGAGCTCGAGCAATCATTGGAACAATGTCGCCGTAACCCAGCGAAGTCAACGTCACAAAGCCGTAGAACACGCAGTCGAACCAGTCCATCGCATGGTTGGGGTGTCGGCTGGTGTCCATGACGATGGCACATGGTCACGAGCAACAAATACGCCGCATCCACGTTATGGCCATCAGCAAGGTACACGCTAAGGTTCCATATGCACAGTGCCTCTCTTTCAGCATTTATTGGTATCAAGTCTATTTACATAGATACATTCTGCTGGACATCGGTTATATACAAGAGCAAAATAGTTTGGTCATGGAGAAGAACTCGCGAGACCCGGTCCACTGTTGGCTGATATTGGGGAAGGCCTTTCGGGCGGCCGCGAAATATCTTTATGCGGGACTTGAGGAGACGGGAATCGACGATACGGACTTCCGAATACTGGAAGTCCTCCTTAACAAAGGGCCTTTGCCGGTGAATACGATTGGCCCAAAGGTGAACCTTACGCCCGGCTCGATCAGTACGGCCGTTGACCGCCTCTTCGAAAGGGGCCTGGTAAGCCGGGTCGAAAGTCCCGAGGATCGTCGCGTCCGCGTCGTGTCGCTCACGACAAAAGGCAAAGAATTAATCGCGCCGATTTTTCGCAAACACGCAGCCGAAATCAGGAAAGTCTTTGCCGATGCGAGCCCGAAAGAGTTGCGAGCTCTTGAAACGACATTGAAAAAGATTGGGAAGCACGCTGAGCGTCTGGATACCGGGCTCAATCCAAAGTGTCTACGCCAACGATGAGATAGCGGCGTAGTGCGCCGATCATCGAAATGAAAGTCGCCCTGGAGAAGAGCTGCAAAGGAACGGTCTCTCCCTGCCAGAACGGAACGCTGCCCCGTTCGCGCACACAGTCATAGGCCATTCCACTCTTGCTCCGACCGACAACGGAAGTCCACGATCGCTCAGCTCGGGACGAGCTCCTGGTGGCCCTAAGAGCTTCCCATCAAGCCTCTTTGCGTACGTCTAGGATTCGTGGCCAGCCTCGGGCTTCCTGAATCAGCCACCTCAGCCAAGCACATAAGCATACTAAGCTTGGGTGGCGAGGCGCCGCCGCGGGTCCTCGAAAATGCGAGTGGTGATGGCACCAAAGACAGCACCGCCAACGTGAGCGAGGTACGCCACTCCCCCGGTCTGAGCCGTTGCGACTGCCCCAACGTTCAAGAGCTGGATGGCGAACCATACGCCAATAAGCAGCGCAGCGGGAATCAAGGTAACGCGCACAAACACGAAAATGAATAAAAGCACTCGGATCTTGTCGCGAGGGTAGGTCACGAGAAACGCGCCCATAACCGCTGCAATCGCGCCGCTTGCACCCAGGTTGGGGACTGTGGAATTCGGACTGGCAGCGACCTGCGCCAGCATGGCTACGATCCCGCCGACAAGATAGAAGACCAGGTAACGCAACGAATTCATGGAGTCCTCGATCTCCGGTCCAAAGGCCGATAGGAACACCATGTTCCCTAAGATGTGTGACCAACTGCCGTGCAGGAACATAGCGGTCAGGATGGTAATCCAGTGATGGCCTGAAGTAACTTGTCCGGGGATCGCCGACCACTGGAGGACAAACGCATCACCGCCCCGCAATTCAAGCACAAAAGCAAAAAGGTTCGTGATGATGATGCAGACCGTGACGACAGGGAAATGGACAGGACGCCGCGATGCGTCGGTCAATGGGATCAGGCCCCCCATTCGTGTCCTCCTCGGTTTAGGATATGCACCGTTGGCCGCGCCCGTCTGCTTTGTTCCCTGGCGTCGAAGTACTTCAATATCTACGCTAACTTGCTGGCAAGACGCCGC
>JAWOLO010000297.1:0-22862 GCA_033853375.1 Terriglobia bacterium | reverse complement strand
GCGCTTCGCCGCACGCGCGCTTATCAGCCCGTTTTGACCGATGTACGCTCCATCGCTCCTACGGGTTGGTACGGCAGCCCACAGCACGCGACCGTCGAGAAAGCGCAACACATGCTTAATGCCGTCGCGGATTCCATCGCCATGCAATCCACGGAAATTTTCAAGCAGCTCGACCAACTCCAGGGCGGCGTCGCGGAAATCAAAACGCTGAGCAAGGCACGTTGATGGCGCGCGTTTTTACGCAAGAGGAAGCCAAACAACTCGGCCTTCCGGGTCGCAAAGCGCTGGAAATCGTTTCCGGCGAAAAAGGCTCGCGCGCCGTCACGCTGCGCCTTGCCGAAATTCCAGTTCCTCAGCCGGGCGAAACTCCTCGCGGCCCGCATCAGCATTACGATTTTGAGGAATGCATTTACGTCTTGTCCGGCACGGGCACCACCTACGCCGACAGCGGCGAGTTTCCCCTCAAGCCCGGCGACACGCTCTTGATACCTGCAGGCGAAAAGCACGTCACGCGCAACACCGGAACCGAGCCGCTCTTGCTCCTTTGTTTTTTTCCCGTTTCCGACATTACCAAAGGAACGCAAGAGCATGTTTCTTCCTCCGCCTCTTCTTCCGGCGCTTCCCGCAAATCATGACCATCGACGTGCTCTGCCTGCGCCCCGAAGCCGATTTTCTGCGCGCGGGCGTGACTCCTTCGGATGCTCTAACAGTCGCTTATCGCGCACAAGACGACTCCGACGTTCCCGCGCTAATGAACGAAGCTCGCGCAATGGTCATTCCCGCTGTTGGACCGAAACTCGCTTCCGCGCTGTTTGAAAGCACGACGGTGAAATTTGTTCAAATCACCGGCGCCGGTCTCGATCGCCTGGATCTTTCGCAAATGAAGCGTCTCGGCATCGCCGTGTCCAACGTTCCCGGTGGCAGCAACTCAGCCGTCGCGGAATACGTGGTTACCACGGCCTCTATGCTTCTTCGCCGGTTCGCTTGGGCTGACGCGGAAATCCGCGCCGGCCGTTACCGCGAATTTCGCGCCCGCATGCTCTCTGACAATCTTTCGGGGCTCGACGGTCTCACGGCTGGCGTCGTAGGTCTCGGCGTCATCGGTTTGGCCGTTGCAGAAGCTCTTCACAAAAATGGCTGTAACATTGTCTATTTCGATCCCGCTCCGCGCGATCCACTAGCCGCTGCAGCTTTTGGTGCAGAATCCGTCCCGCTTGACGAGTTGCTGAAAACCGCCGACGTCCTCACCTTGCACGTTCCGCTGCTCTCTTCCACGCAAAGTCTCATCGGCGCGCGTGAACTCGCGCTGACGAAGCGCGGCGCCATCCTCATCCAGGCTTCGCGCGGCGGCATCGTCGAGGAAACTGCTCTCGCTGCCGCCCTCAAGTCTGGTCATCTCAGCGGAGCCGCCATCGACGTCTTCACGACTGAACCGCCCGCCGCCGACAATCCGCTCCTCGCTCTCGCTGGCGACGCCGCGCGGCGCGTCCTCTTAACTCCGCATATTGCCGGCGTCACTCGCCAAGCCTCCGCTTTTCTTTTCCGTTCCGCTTGGCGCAATATCGAGCGCGTGCTTCTCGCCAACGAGCCGCCTCTCAATCGCGTTTGCTGAGGTACAACGTGAGCCAGCCTGCAACGCACTCGCCGCTCTCCTCACCCAGCCAGGAGCAACTCGCGTGACCGCCGCCAAGTCCACGCGCAAGCCCTGGTATGCCGTCCTTTATATTCAAGTGCTCATCGCCATCGCTGCTGGCATTCTCATCGGCCGCTTCTCGCCGAAGACGGGCATCGCCCTCAAGCCGCTCGGCGACGCCTTTGTCGGCCTCATTCGCATGATGATTGCGCCTGTGATTTTTTGCGTCATCGTGCAGGGCATCGCGGGAATGGCCGACATCAAGAAAGTCGGCAAGGTCGGCATCAAAACGCTGATTTACTTCGAAGCGGTCTCGACCCTCGCTTTGCTCATCGGCATCGTTGTCGCCGTTGCGATTCATCCAGGGGCGGGATTGAACATCAATCCTGCTACGCTCGATCCCAAAGCCGCCGCCGTTTACGTCGGCCGCGTCAAAGAAACCGGGTTCATCCCGTTTCTTCTCAACTTTATCCCCCACACATTTGTGGAAGCCTTCGCCGGCGGCGAAGTTTCTCAAGTTCTCCTGATTTCCATCCTCACCGGCTTCGCGATTGCTCCTCTTGGTGAATTTGGTGCTCGCGCCCTGCGCGCCGTCGAAGTTGCCAACAAAGTCGTTTTCGGCATCATTCGCATTATCATCCGCACGGCACCGCTCGGCGCGCTCGGCGGCATGGCTTTCACCGTCGGCAGTTATGGCATGGCTTCGCTTTCGAATCTCGTCAAGCTCATCGGCACGTTCTATCTCACCAGCGCGATCTTTGTTGTCTTCGTTCTCGGCGCCATCGCCTGGTGGGCGGGCTTTTCCATTTTTCGCTTCATCGCCTATATCAAAGACGAATTACTCATCGTGCTAGGCACCAGTTCTTCAGAAACCGTGTTGCCCGACATGATGCGCAAACTCGAAGGTCTCGGCGCCTCGCGCTCCGTTGTCGGCCTGGTTTTTCCCACTGGCTACGTGTTCAATACCGACGGCACCAACATCTATCTCACGCTCTCCGCGCTCTTTCTCGCGCAAGCCACCGGCACGCACCTCGCGTTCAGTCAAATCACAGGTATTTTGCTTTTTGCGCTGATCGCTTCGAAAGGCGGCTCCGGCGTCACCGGCACCGGCTTCGTCACGCTCGCCGCCATTCTCGCCGCCGTTCCCGCGATTCCTGTGCAGGGCCTCGCGCTGCTCGTCGGCATTGAAAAATTCATGAGCGAGTGCCGCGCCCTTACGAACGTTGTCGGCAACGGCGTCGCCACGTTGGTCGTCAGCCGCTGGCAGGGCGAACTCGACTCCGCTAAGCTTCGCGAAGTCATGTCTCATCCCTCTGACTACGCCGCCCCTCCCGCCGCGTGACCTTGTCACTGGTCACGTATTATCGACTTTGGTTTACAATGCTTCGCGTGCGGACGCACCCGCTGCCTGCCCGAGCCGCGTCTCGCACTGCTGGAGGCCCCATGAACTCTGCTCCCCCCGATCGTCGTGTTGATCGCCGCGCTTTCCTGAAAGTTTCCTCCGTTGCTGGTGGCGGTTTTCTTCTTGCCTATCATCTCGAACCTGTAAGAGCGTTCGCTGCTGCAATTCAAGCTGCTTCGCCTCAGCCGCCCGCTCCAGCCTTCGAGCCCCTGGCCTTCGTGCGCGTCGCTTCCAACAATGTCGTTACCATCATGGGCAAAAACCCCGAGATCGGCCAGGGCGTGAAGACCAGCTTGCCAATGCTCATCGCGGAAGAGCTCGACGTCGATTGGAAAGATGTGCGCATCGAGCAGGCTGACCTCGACGAAACCAAGTACGGTCCGCAGCGCGCGGGCGGCAGCACCGCCACGCCTATCAACTGGGATCCGTTGCGCCGCGTCGGTGCCGCGTGCCGCCAGATGTTTGTCACTGCTGCTGCGCAAACGTGGTCCGTGCCTGAATCCGAATGCCAAACTTCTTCCGGCCGCGTCATCCATCGGCCCACGAAGCGCACGCTCACTTACGGCGCGCTCGCGGAAAAAGCGGCCACGCTTCCGCCACCTGACCTCAAATCGGTCAAACTCAAAGATCCGAAAGATTACAAAATCATTGGCCGGCCCACTCCCGGCGTCGACAACCTCAGCATTGTCACCGGCAAATCGCTGTACAGCATCGACTTCAAAGTTCCCGGCATGTTGTACGCCGTCTACGACAAGTGCCCTGTCTATGCAGGCAAGTGCGTAGGCGCGAATCTCGATGAGATCAAGTCCATGCCCGGCGTGCGCCACGTCTTCGAAGTCGAAGGCACGCAGGATTTGCTCGGCTTGCACTGGGGCGTCGCCGTTGTTGCCGATACGTGGTGGCAGGCGAACGCCGCGCGACAGAAATTACGCGCGCAATGGAACGAAGGCTCGACCGCGCAGCAAAGCAGCGAAGGCTTTCAGAAGCGCGCCGACGAACTTTCTAAGCGAGCTCCGACGATTACTCTCCGCAAAGACGGCGAAGCGGACGCCGCTCTGCAATCCGCCGCCAAAACCGTGGAAGCTGCCTACTCTTATCCTTTCCTCGCGCACGCTCCTATGGAGCCGCAGAACTGCCTCGCGCACTATCACGACGGCAAACTGGAATTCTGGTCGCCCAGCCAGACTCCCGAATCCGGCCGTATGCAATGCGCCAAAGTTCTCGGCATTCCTCACGACGACATCATCGTACACATGAAGCGAGCTGGAGGCGGATTTGGCCGCCGCCTCACCAACGACTACATGCTCGAAGCCGGCGCCATCGCCAAGCGCGTCGGAGTTCCCGTTAAGCTGCTCTGGACGCGCGAAGACGATTTCCATCATGATCACTATCGCCCCGCAGGCTTTCATTACCTTAAGGGCGGTATCGACGCTTCCGGGAATCTCGTCGCTTGGCACAACCACTTCGTTTCCTTTGGCGAAGGCGAACAGTTCGCTCCGTCCGCCAATATTCCCGGCAACGAATTTCCCGGCACTTTCCTGCAAAACTTTTTCTTTGGCGCTTCGTTGATGCCTCTAGGCGTGCCCACGTACGCGTTGCGTGCGCCGCGCAGCAATGCATTTAGCTTCGTGTTCCAGTCTTTCATTGACGAACTCGCCCATGCCGCCGGGAAAGATCCCGTGCAATTCCGTCTGGATCTCCTCAGCCTTCCGCGCGTCTCTAATCCCAACGCGAAACCAGATCCTTTTGCCAGCGACTTGGATGCCTCGCGCATGATTGGCGTACTCAAACTCGTTGCGGAAAAGTCCGGCTGGGGCAAGCGCCAGCTTCCGAAAAACACCGGGATGGGCGTGGCTTTTCAGTTTTCGCATCGCGGTTATTTTGCGGAAGTCGCTGAAGTGCAGGTCAGTGCGGACAGCAAATTAAAGGTCAACAAAGTATGGGTCGCCGGCGACATTGGAAGCACCATCATTAATCCCAGTGGCGCGGACAATGAAGCTCGCGGCGCCGTGATTGACGGCCTCAGCCAGGTCATGTCTTACGAAATCACCATTGATGGCGGTCGAGCGGTGCAGAGCAACTTCCACGAATACCCGCCCGTGCGCATGAACCAGTTGCCTACCGAAATCGAAGTGCATTTTCTGAAGACCGACAATCCGCCGACTGGCCTCGGCGAGCCTGCGCTTCCTCCGGTTTTGCCCGCAGTGTGCAACGCGATCTTCGCAGCCACGGGGAAGCGCATCCGCTCGCTGCCGCTTTCCAAGCACGGCTTCTCCTGGGCCTGACACGTGATGCAGCAACGCTGCTCCATGTCATTCCGAGCTTGCCTGCGGCAAGCAAACGAAACGAGGAATCTGCTTTCTTTTGCCGAAATACCGAATCGTTCCGTCGGCTGCTTAGGCGACGCTTACTTCCTCGAATTCAGGCAGGACATCGCGCCGACTTTTTCTTCCGGCGTTTCGTAGCTCTTGCCGTTCACATCTTTCATCGACAGGAAGACCCAATCGCTTTTTTCTTCCGCGGTTCGGCTGAAGTCAAAGATATACGTTTCGTTGCGGCTGATCTGATACGTCATCGTGCGCATCAGGATCGGGTACACGTTCTTCGTCGTATCTTCCAGTGGTTGTCCGCACCGCGCGAGCAAATGTTCTGGCGTGACGCTCGCTATCGCCTGCTCTTGCTTTCGTTCGCGTTTTTCGCTGAACCAGGCGAACCCACGTTGCGACAGCGTGACCAGAACGACCAAAGCAATAATCGCGCCCACAACCATCAACCACACGTGTTTGGTCTGTTTCAGAAATCCCACAAAATCGGAGACCGGCGAAGACTCGCCCCTTGCAAACTCCGGCGAAACCGTCACCGGCGAGTATCGCGATGCCTTCGGGGTTCCCGCGGATGCCTTACCTGTCAGAGATTCCGCAATCTCTTTCGCTTCCGCCTGCCGCTCTGCCACAGCGGCTGCCGTGAGTTCGCCGGAAGAGGGGCGTTCCGCCTGCTTTGTCTCGTCCATAATCTCCTGCCTTTCGGGCTGTGCTTTCATCATCATGCCGGGCGTTTCCAGCCGGCCGCGCATTTTTGGAGGAATATTTCCAGACAGTTACGTAGCTGCCCTTTAGAACAGGTCTCCCCAACGCCGTTCGCGTCTCGTGACGGCGGTCACTTACCCCTGTGCCTTCCAGCGCTGCGTTTTCATGCCAGCCCTCGCATATTGTGAGCAGAACTGACGGAGGGGTCCACATATGCTGCGCCACCGGCTGATCAGTCTGATTGAATCCCATGCTCAGAAGCTTGCCGATGAACTTTTCACATCCATCCAGCATTCCACCCATCTTCCCTCTTACAGCAGAGTCCCCGAAAGCGAACTCAAGCAGCGTGTTTCCGAAATCTACGGCAACCTGGGCCAGTGGCTCATGGCTCGTACGGAATCGGATATCGCGCGCCTGTATTGTGAGATTGGCGCGCGCCGTTTCCGTCAAGGAGTGCCCCTGAGCGAGCTCCTTTGGGCCATTATTCTGACGAAGGACAATCTGTGGGACTTTCTCACGCGCGAATCGTGGCCGGGTTTCGAGATTGAAGTGCTCGCGGAGCATGACATGTTCCGCGCGATCGATCATTTTTTCAACCGCGCCATGTACTATGCCGCGCGCGGCTTCGAGCAAGCCGAACGCGCTGAGGAGGCCCTCACCGCTGCCGCGAGTTAACTCGCGATTCCTTCGCAGTCTCGTTTCTGCTCCGTCGCTTTCCCTGTCTGCTTCCTCATCTTTTCTAGTGTAGTAGTAGAATCTCGTCCTGCTTGGTTTCGAGCGAAGCCGACGCGTCGCGAGGGTAGCAATGAAGCGGAATCTTAGAGCCATCACGTGGGCGACCGCAGTTGTGTTGGTGTTGGCTGTGACGGCGTTTGGCGACCCGCCGCTCACGGTGAAGAACCTGCGCTGCGAATACAACATGGATCCGCTGGGAATCGACGTGCGAAAACCGCGACTGAGCTGGGAACTGATCACCGCGGAACGGGGAGTGTTGCAGACAAGCTACGAAATTCGCGTGGCCGTTTCCGAAACAGATCTCGCGAAAGGGAAGTTCCTATGGGAAAGCGGCAAGCAATCTTCGGATGCGTCGATCCAGGTGGAGTACGGCGGACCGGCCCTCGAGAGTCGAAGGATTTATTGCTGGCAGGTGCGAGTCGCGGATAATCATGGGCACATATCTGACTGGAGCAAGCCCGCGCATTGGGAGACGGGACTGCTCGAGGCTGCCAATTGGAAAGCAAAATGGATTACGCCGAATCTCATCGAGGACGAGACGAAGTCGAATCCCGCGCCCCTGCTGCGAAGAGAGTTTTCGATCACTAAGAAAATCGAGCGAGCGCGTCTCTACGCGACGGCCATGGGGCTTTACGAAATGTCGCTCAATGGCAAGCGCGTCGGCGATGAATATTTCACGCCGGGATGGACCTCCTACGATTTCCGCTACCAATATCAGACTTACAACGTGACGAGCTTGCTGAAGAACGGCGCAAACTGCATCGCCGCCATGCTGGGCGATGGCTGGTTCCGCGGCAGGTTGGCGTGGGATCCCAAGAACAACCGCAATCACTACGGCAAGAAGCTGGCGCTCCTCGCCCAACTGGTCATTACTTACAAGGATGGCTCGCAGCAAATTGTGGGCAGCGACGAAAATTGGAAATCCTCGACTGGCCCGGTGCTCCTGTCGGACATTTATGACGGCGAAACCTACGACGCGCGGCTCGAGCAAGCCGGCTGGAACGACGCGGGTTTCAACGACAAGAATTGGAAATCGGTGACGGCGTTGGAGCCTCCAAAAGCAAAGCTTGTTGCCACGGCAGGCCCACCGGTTAAAGCGATCGAAGAAATCACTCCGGTGAAAGTTGTGAAAACGCCTGAGGGTGAAACGGTTCTCGACATGGGACAAAACATGGTGGGCTGGATTCGTTTCCGAGTGACCGCGCCTGCTGGAACAACCATCACCTTGCGTCACTCGGAAGTGCTCGACAAAGCCGGCAATTTCTACACCGCGAATTTGCGCGCGGCCAAGCAAACCATTCGCTACACGACCAAGGGTCAAGGAATCGAAACGTTCGAGCCGCATTTTACTTTTCAAGGATTTCGCTACGTTGCAGTAAGCGGCTGGCCGGGAGAAGTGAAGCCCGAAGACTTCACTGGCATCGTTGTGCATTCCGTCATGGCAAGAACCGGCTCTTTCGAGACTTCCAATTCTCTTCTGAACCAGTTGCAGCACAACATCGTCTGGGGACAGAAAGGGAATTTTCTCGACGTGCCGACGGACTGCCCGCAACGCGATGAACGCTTGGGGTGGACCGGCGACGCGCAAGTGTTTGCGCGCACGGCGTCGTTCAATCACGACACTGCCGCGTTTTATACCAAATGGCTAAAGGACATTGCACTCGATCAAGAAGACGACGGCGCCGTGCCGTATGTGATTCCCAACGTTTTGTCGCACCAAACTCGAAAGGGCGAGGCGGCGTCGGCGGGTTGGGCCGACGTGGCGGTGATTATTCCATGGGTTGTGTATCAGTCGTATGGCGACAAAAGAATTTTGGAAGAGCAATACCCGAGCATGAAGGCCTGGGTGGAGTACATGCGCCGACAGGCAGGAGAGAAATACCTTTGGAGCAATGGTTACAGCTTCGGCGATTGGCTTGCCTTTGCAACGACACGGTCGGATTATCCCGGCGCGACCACGGACAAGGATTTGATTCAGACGACCTACTTCGCGCGTTCGACCGCGTTGCTCGCGAAAACGGCAGACGTGCTCGGCAACAAAGAAGATGCGGCTGATTACACGTCGCTGGAAGAAAAGATCAAAAGCGCGTTTCAAAAAGAGTCCGTGACGCCCAATGGCAGGCTTTCGTCCAACACGCAAACGGCTTACGCGCTTGCGCTTGAATTCGATCTGCTCCCCGAAGCGCAGCGCGCGGCCGCTGCGGCACGACTCGCCGCCGACGTCAACAAATTTGGCCATCTCACCACCGGATTTTTGGGCACGCCTGTCCTCTGCCAAGCCCTGAGCGATTACGGTTACCTTGATCTCGCATACATGCTGCTCAACCGCACCGAGTATCCTTCCTGGCTCTATCCCGTGACCAAAGGCGCGACCACTATCTGGGAACGCTGGGACGGCATCAAGCCCGATGGCACTTTCCAAGATCCTGATATGAATTCCTTCAATCACTACGCCTACGGCGCGATCGGCGAATGGATGTATCGCGTTGTGGCGGGCATCGAACTCGATGAGGCACATCCCGGTTACAAACACATTCTGATCCAGCCGCAACCCGGCGGCGGCTTGACCTTCGCGAACGCTTCGATCGAAAGCATGTACGGTCGCGTAGCTTCTGGCTGGAAAATCGCGAGTGACAAGTTCACGCTGACCGTCGAAGTGCCCCCGAACACGACGGCCACCGTGCGCTTGCCGAAAGCCAAGCTAGAGCAAACCACCGAAGGCCAAAAGCCGCTCACTGGCCGCGAAGGTATCCTCGGCGCGCGTCAAGCCGCCGACGCCGTGCTCGTCGACGTTAGTTCAGGCCATTACCTCTTTGAGACTATGCTTGCCACCTCGAACTAACTCCGCGCCCCGGAAGCGATTTTCGAATTGCGCGCCCGAATCCAGAGCCATGGTAGGTCTTCTGGTGGTTTTGTGTCTCGGTTCTTCCCGGAAAGACCGGTGCCTCGTGCCGGCATTCTTCTGTCTAACGGTTGGCCATTGCTAAATGTCGCACCTACTTCCTCTCGGAATTCTTCGCTCCCTGCCGGCGCGTTACAATAGACACATGCAGCGCAAAATCTTTTGGACCGTTTTCATCGCGCTGGGCCTCCTCGCCGACGTTACCTTGCCCTTTTTGTGGGGCCTGATCGCTACCATTCCCATCGGCATTGTCAGCTGGTGGGTGGCTTACCGCAGTGATTGGTTCTAGGTGAGCCTCCAAGCTGTCGAAGTAAGGGAAGCAGAAAAAGCTGGCGTCGAAGCTCAAAAACGCACGTCCCGGTGAGAAAAATAGCTTTCCTTTTGTACCTAGTTTCCCTCTGGTCTTCATTTTGGATGCGATATGTTCTCACGTGAGAAGTGTGAAGCGTCCCTGGACGGCGGGTCACGAAGATGACACTTCTTGTACCGCTTTCCCTGTCTCTGTAAAATGCTTTGTCTTTGCTTTCCCATTTTCTCTATTGAGTGGAATCGGAGTCTGACTGCATGGGGCAGCACTATGACGCAATCGTCATCGGCGGTGGGCACAATGGCCTGGTCAATGCCGCGTACCTTGCCAAAGCTGGGAAGAAGGTGGTCGTTCTCGAGCGCCGGCAAGTGCTGGGCGGCGCGGCGGTGACGGAAGAAATCTTTCCCGGGTTCCTGTTCTCCGAATGCTCTTATGTCGTCTCGCTGCTGCGGCCGGAAATCATTCGCGAACTCGATTTGCCTCGGCACGGACTGGAAATCCTGCCGCTCGACGGGACGTTCACGCCCATGCCCCACGGCGATTACCTCTGGCGCGTGAACGATCACGCCAAAACCATTCGCGAGATTCGCCGCCACTCACGCGTGGATGCCGAGGCGTACGAAGAATTCTCAAAAATGATGGTACCGATGTGCCGGTTCGTGAAGCCTATCCTCTCGATGATTCCACCGGACCCCACGACGCTGAATCCGCGCGACCTCAAGCAGTTCCATTTCCTGTTGCAGCGCTTCCGCGAACTTTCCTCCGACGAGCGCTACACGCTGGTGCAGCTCATGACCATGAGCTCGGCCGATTTTCTCGACCAGTGGTTTGAAACTGATGTCCTGAAAGCCACGATGTCCGCGTCCGGAATCATCGGCACATTTCTGGGAATTCGTTCGCCGGGAACCGCCTACGTTTTGCTGCATCACTACATGGGCGAAATTGATGGCGCATTTCGTTCCTGGGGTTTTAGCCGCGGCGGCACGGGAGCTATTTCCAACTCTATCGCTTCCGCCGCGCGCGAACTTGGCGCGGAAATTCGCACCAAAGCGCCCGTCGCGAAAATCCTTACGAAAAACGGACGCGCTTGCGGCGTCGTTCTGCAATCCGGTGAAGAAATTTCCGCAGATGTCGTTTCCTCCAGCGTCGATCCGCACCTGACGTTTGAAAACTTTCTTGAGCCTAGCGAGCTGCCTTCGGATTTTCTGGAAAGCGTGCGTCACTACAAATTTCGCGGCTCTTCCGGCAAGGTCAATCTTGCGCTCGATTCGCTTCCGAATTTCAAATGCCTGCCCGGTCCAGGCGCGCATCTGCGCGGCGCGATTTCTATTTCGCCTGGCATGGACTACATGGAGCGCGCCTACGACGACGCCAAGTACGGGCATTACTCGCGCCGACCGTACATCGACATGGTGATTCCAAGCCTTACTGATCCCAGCGTGGCGCCTCCGGGCAAACACTTTCTTTCCTGTTTTGTGCAATACGCGCCATACAAACTCGCCGAAGGCACTTGGGACGAGCAGCGCGAGGCCTTCGGCAACAACGTCATCGAAACGATTGCCGAGTACGCGCCGAACATCAAAGACATCATCATTGGGAAACAAGTTCTGACGCCGCTCGACCTGGAACGCGAATTTGGCCTCACGCAGGGAAACATATTTCAGGGTGAACTTTCCCTCGAACAGCTTTTCTTCCTGCGGCCCGTTGCCGGATGGGCGTATTACCGGACACCCATCGAAAACCTCTACATGTGCGGGTCGGCCACCCATCCCGGCGGCGGCATCATGGGCGCGAACGGCCGCCTCGCGAGCCAGGTCATCTTAAAAAACTGGAAGTCTGTGCCATTTCGTTCGAAGGCGGTAAACTGATATGCCGCTCGGACAGCGCGTGGTGTTTGTTGGCGGTGGTCACAACGCGCTGATCGCCGCTTTCTACCTGGCCAAAGGTGGATTTAAGCCGCTCGTTCTCGAACGCCGCGAAATGGTGGGCGGCGGGGCCATCACCGAAGAGTTTTATCCCGGCTTTCGCGCTTCCACGTTAGCGCACACGGTCGGACCGCTACGCTCGGACATCGTGCGCGACATGCAGCTCCATCGCTTCAGCTGCGAGATTCTTTCTCCTGATCCCCGCGTATTTGCTCCTACGCCGGAAGGCCGAGCGCTGTTTTTCCATAGCGATGCTGGCAAAACCGCCGCAGGCATCGCAAATTTTTCGCAAAAAGATGCGGCGAAATATACGGAATTCGCGGAGTCTCTCGAATCTATTTCCGAAGTTCTCACGCAGCTTACTTCCATCACGCCCCCCGCAATCGATAAGCCAAGCCCGGAGGATTTTTGGAATCTTTTCAAGACCGGGCGCGGAGTTCGCCGCCTCGGCAAAGCGGGCATCTTCAATTTGTTTCGCTGGGCGCCTATGGCGGTTGCGGATTTTGTCGCCGAATTTTTTGAGACGGAATTGCTGCGCGCGGTGATCGCGGCGCGCGGCATTTTCGGCAATGCCCTCGGTCCCTGGTCCGCCGGATCGACGGCAGTTTTGCTCCTTCGTGCTGCGGCTGATCCTCATCCCGTTGGCTCCGCCTCTTTTCCGCGCGGGGGCCTGGGTTCGCTCACGCGCGTGCTCGCCGAATCCGCCAAGGGAGTCGGCGCCGAAATCCGCACCGATGCGGAAGTTGCGCAGATTCACATCAAGAATGGAGCGGTTGCGGCCGTTGTTCTGAAAGATGGCGAGGAGATTAGCGCGGAGGCCGTCGTTTCCGATGTCGACCCGAAGCGCACTTTTTTCCATCTGATCGATCCGTCGCAACTTGATCCCGTTTTCGCTACGCGTATCAAGAATTTCCGCGCGAAGGGCAACGTTGCGAAAGTCAATCTTGCGCTTGGCGGTCTGCCCAGTTTTTCCGCGCTCGAGAGCAATGAGCAAGCCCTCCGAGTGCTTTCCGGTCGCATTCACATCGGTCCCGATATCGACTACCTCGAGCGCGCCTTTGACGATTCCAAGTACGGAGACCTTTCGCGGGCGCCTTATCTTGACGTCACGATTCCCACGATTCTTGATCCTGCGCTCGCGCCCGACGGCAAGCATGTCCTCTCCGTCTACGTGCAGTTCGCGCCCTACAAACTCAAGGAAGGGAACTGGGTTTCGCGCCGGCGCGATCTCGGCCTCACAGTAATCAACACTCTTGGTACCTATGCGCCTAATCTTTCGAGCCTTGTGGAAGGAATGCAGGTCATCACGCCCGAGGATCTGGAAACGTGCTACGGTTTCACCGGCGGGCACATTTTTCACGGCGAGCTCACGCTGGATCAACTTTTCACTATGCGGCCGGTCCTCGACTGGGCGCGCTACAAAACACCCATTCGCGGACTCTTCCTCTGCGGTTCCGGCACGCATCCTGGCAACGGCTTGACCGGCGCCAGCGGCGCCAACGCCGCTCGCGAAATCATCCGCGAGCTTCGATGATCTCCATCGACCGGAAGAAGTTGAAGAAACTGAGGGAGCGGGAAGAACAACGCTTCATCGCCGAACACCCAAAATCTGCCGCTTTCTACAAGCGCGCGCAAGATTCGTTACTCGGCGGCGTACCCATGAACTGGATGAAGAAATGGGCGGGCGCCTTTCCGATTTTCGTGCAATGCGCCAAAGGCGCGCACTTTACGGACGTGGACGGCCGCGAATATGTAGACCTCTGCCTCGGCGACACCGGCGCAATGACTGGTCACTCACCCGATGTAGTCGCGGAAGCGGTGGCACGCCGTCTCGGCGAAGGCATCACGCTGATGCTTCCCACCGAAGATGCGTTGTGGGTTGGCGGCGATCTCAAGCGCCGCTTTGGGCTGCCGTACTGGCAATTCACGCTGACAGCGACCGACGCGAATCGTTTTTCCATTCGCATCGCACGGGAAATCACGCAGCGTTCGAAGATTCTTGTCTTTCATTATTGCTATCACGGGACGGTGGACGAATCCTTTGCTGCGCTCCGCGATGGCGTGGTCGGCCCGCGCCGTGGCAACATCGGCCCGCCGGTAAATCCTGCGGAAACGACGCGCGTCGTCGAATTCAACGATCTCAACTCGCTCGAAGACGCGCTCAAACATCACGACGTCGCCTGCGTCCTTGCCGAACCGGCCATGACGAACGTCGGTATCATCCTCCCCGACGATGGCTACTGGAAGTCCGCGCAAGAACTCTGCCGTCGCTATGGGTCGCTCCTGATCGCCGACGAAACGCACACGATTTGCGCGGGGCCGGGTGGTTGTACGGCGGAATGGAAACTCGAGCCGGATATGCTTGTTTTTGGCAAGGCGATTGGTAGCGGCATTCCCGGCGCTACCTACGGATGCAGTGAAGAAGTCGCGCAGCGTATCTCCGTCCGCATCCATCTGGAAGATTGCGACGTCGGGGGCATCGGCGGAACTCTGGCTGGCAACGCGCTCTCAATTGCGGCGATGCGCGCCACGCTCGCACACATTTTGACGCCCGCCAATTTCAAAAAAATGATTCCGCTTGCGAGACGCTTCAATGACGGCGTGGCCCAGCACATTCGCGCGAATGGCTTGCCCTGGCATGTGATCCGCCTCGGCGCGCGCGCCGAATACACTTTTGCTGCAAGGCCGCCGCATAATGGAGGTGAGTCGGCCGCGGCAGCCGATTTCGAACTCGAGCGCTTTCTCCATCTTTACGCGCTGAATCGGGGTGTACTCCTTACGCCGTTCCACAACATGGCGCTCATGTGTCCGGATACCACCGATGCGGACATCGACTTGCATACGAAGATTTTCGGCGAAGCCACAACGGAATTGACAGGCTGAGCCGAGAGCGTTGTTCTTGGGAGCGTCGGTCTCCCTTGTGGCGGCCTCGGAGCTGTGCCATTTCTGTCCAAGCTACGTCGTTGCCCTGCCGTACTTGCCTTTTCTTACTGAGCTTTCTTTGGCACCGCGCATCCCGCCACTGCGCAGGAAACGGCGTGCGTTTACCGGACCCTGACGCTCAACATTTCAACGGGAACCCCGGCCTGATGAGCGGCTTGGAGCCCGCCGACTTCGATGCCAAACTGGCAGCAAGGTCGTCCAAGTTCTTTCTGCCAAACCCGATCAGCGCGGCACCGAATCGTGGTATTGCTAGACAGCAGCGGAGCGGTTCTCGGCGAGCCCCCCGCCGCAGAGTGGGTGGCGGCGAATGCGATAGCTTTTCACGTCGCACAGGCGCCGCTGCCGAACACTTCGCTGGCTCTGTCGTTTTTTCTTGCGACAAGGTCAACGAGTGAGTTCTTGCGAATAAACTACGAACCAGTCGTGGTGAGCCAGCCTGCAGCGCGCTTCCGCATTGATAAAAGGTTGGACAATGCACTACGGTTTCCGCCCTCGTGCGGCGGATTGCCACGCATCCCAGTAGCCAAGCGTTTTCATTTGCTGGTCGAGCCCGGTTTCCTTCATCTGCGTCTCAATTTCCGAACGCGTGAGGCGCCTGCCAAGCGGTTCGGTGCGGTCGGCGAGGCCCCACGCCGTGAGCGCGGCGAGCACAGTATGCAGCTTTAGTTCGCGCATGTCGACTTTGTCGAGCGTGTCCGAAGCCGCGTGATAATTCGGCAAGTAGTTAGCCTCTTCCTGATTGGTCACCAGCGTCGGCACGCCTTCCAGAAGAAAGTCAAAATTGTCGGTTCCGAAAGAAGCATCATACGTGTGATTGTTCGCGCCCCAGGATTCGAGCGGCTTCAGAACTTCGCGCACACCAGCTTCCGTGTCGCGGCGGCCGCCAAGCGAATAACCCGTCACACGGCCGATGCCCGAATCAAACACAATCACTGCGCGTATTTTGTCTAGCTCTGCGCGATGCGCTTTCACGTATTCGTAAGAGCCAATGGTGCCCTGTTCTTCGCCACTGAAGAGGACAAAACGAATCGTCCGCCGCGGAAGGAGCCCCGTGGCCTTAATGGCGCGTGCCGCTTCAATAACGAGCGCGGCATTGCAGCCGTCATCGAGTGCGCCGGTGCCGAGCTCCCAGGAATCCAGATGCGCGCCGAGAATAACCGCTTCATCCGGCTTTTCGTAACCGCGAATCTCGCCGACGACGTTTTGTTGTTCGATCGGTCCGCCAATCCTGTTAGGCATATTGAAGTGCACGCGCACCTTTCCGGGATACGCCGCAACCGTGCCCGCAACCCGCATGGCGTCCTCCCGTGCAACGACCGCTTGCGGGATCTTGTCAATTTCACCGGTTAATGAATTCGTGTGGCGATACAGAAGCAGCCGCTCGCGAGCGCCCATCCAGAGAATGGCGGCAGCGCCTCCCTTTACCGCATGGTCGATGATCGCTGGGGGCCGAAGATACTCATTGAAAAGATCGGCCCAAGTCGAGCCAATGTCCGTGTGGACGAGCAGGATTGCGCCCTTCAGCGGCGTGGACACCTTGGCGAAATCATCTTCAGTGCCATAGCCTACATCGATGACGTCGGTATCGATCCCGCCCGGCGGCGTTGCCGGCGACCAGCCCGTCGATTTCAGACGAATCGGAAATTTCACGGGCCCGAGCAGTTCAAGGCGCGTGTCGCCTTCGCTCCACGTGACTGGCAACGTGTACTTCTCGGTGCGAACGTCCACTCCCGCGGCGCGAAATGCACCAACCGCCCATTCGACCGCCTTGGCCATTTCCGGTGAGCCAGTAACGCGCCCGCCGATTTCGTCGGTCAGGCGGCGCAGATTTTCCTCCATCGGCGAAGGTCCCATGATAATGGGCAGCAGCTTCGCCGCGACTTGCGCGCAACTCGAGGCGTCAGTCGGGGAGCAACCTGCTATTGCAGGATTCGGCGCTGGCGCGAGAGGATTTTTGACAGGCGGCAGCTGTGCGCTTGCAGGTAACTCTGACATCGCGAAACAAACAAGACACAAGATAGCCCGCGAGAGAAGTCGTGTCCCGTATCGAAGATGCGCCGGCCAAGTCTGCCTCTTCAGGTCTTTGTAGGTTTCTGCTTTAGCCTGCCTGCGCAGGCAGGCGCGATCCCGGCTATGCCGTAAGCCACCGCTACCAAATCCCAGTTGCTGGTTCATCCATTTCGCTCCGTCGTGAGATGATCATTCTGGGAAATGCCACCGCACTGGAACTGCGGATTATACAGCGTCGGGGAATTGCCATTCGCCCCTCAATTCCACACTCCTTTTCTTTTCCCATTCCCTGCAAAATCCTTAACCAATGCCGCTGGCCTGCTACTCTTCGTCAGATTCTAAAAGCGCTGACTGCTTGTTGTAGATTCGATTCGCTGCTTCGCGGGGTGCTGTCCTGAAGTGGTTCGGCTATGTTCTTTAGAATCAACACTTGTGAAACCCCTCAGATCTGTTCATTCTAAAGGACTTACGAAAGCCTAAACCGTATAGATCACATTTACAAGAACCTAGGGGGCCCTTTCCCATAAGTCGCCCCAGCCGCAATTTTGTAGTCCGCGTCATAGGGCTCGGCGCAGTGCAGGATTGACGAGGCAGTCGGCGACGCGCGCGATTTGAACCATCTCGGCAACATCATGCACCCGGACAATGTGCGCACCATTCAGAATGGACGCAGCCATCGTCGCAGCGGTGCCCCAAATGCGCTCTTGCGGCGGGGCGGGCTTGCCGTCGCGAGCGAGCGTTGCGCCGAGAAAGCCTTTCCGCGAAGTGCCGACAAGCAGCGGATAGCCCAGCTTCGTAAGTTGCGGCAACTTTTCCAGCAATTCGTAATTCTGCGCGAAGCTTTTGCCGAAGCCGATCCCGGGGTCAAGGATGATTTGCGATTTCTGCACGCCCGCCTTGCGCGCAATCGAAACAGATTTGCGCAAGCCTTGTATCACGTCGCGCAGGACGTCTCGCGCGAATCCCGCCTTCTGCATCGTGCGCGGCTGGCCCCGCATGTGCATCAAGATAAGCGGGACGTGATGCCGCGCGGCAATTTCGGCGAGATGCGGATCAGATCGCAATCCGGAGATGTCGTTGATCATTTCGGCGCCTGCGTCAAGCGCAGCCTCTGCAACTTCAAACTTCTGTGTGTCGATGGAAATGGGAATTGCCAGCTTGCCGCGAAGACCCTGCAAAACGGGTAGCACACGCGCGAGTTCTTCTCTGGCTGGCGTGCCAACGCTGCCCGGACGCGTGGATTCGCCGCCCACGTCAAGTAAATCCGCTCCGGCGGCTTCCATGCCCAGCGCATGCCCAATGGCCCGCGACGTGTCTAGGAATTGCCCCCCGTCGGAAAAACTGTCCGGCGTGACGTTCAACACACCCATGACGAGCGTGCGCTCGCCAAGCACCAGCGTGCGCGAAGGAAGTCTCAGACGGAAGATTTTTCGGCGAATCATGCGGCAAGCAGTTTAGCGCGGCACAGAAAGAAAAAGGAAAGGCACCAGCTCACGAGGCATGTATTACTGATTCTAATCCAAATCGAAATCGCGGATGGGCTTGCCGGCGGGCGCGTCCTTGGCCCTTTTCATGGCCTCTTCAAATTTCTTGGCGAGAATG
Organism: Terriglobia bacterium; assembly: GCA_033853375.1. GTDB lineage: Bacteria > Acidobacteriota > Terriglobia > Acidiferrales > UBA7541 > Acidiferrum. The sequence continues at coordinate 4,377 of JAWOLO010000297.1, read as the reverse complement.
TCTTCCTTGTGTGTTTCCTGGAAGAAGGAATCCGCGAACTTGTTTTCGCGTTGCCGCTTCTGCTCTTCGAGGATGCTCGAAGCTTTCGTCAGGTCCACATCGGGCCCAGGCCTGACGTGGGCTTCGTGAGAAAGCACCGCGCCATGGACCGGATCAATCACCAACTTGGCCTGGCAACACGGGCAAGTCAGTTTCAGGTTTTCGCCCTGTTTTCCCATGGCCGTATTCTACCCCTTTTGCGCCGCAATCGCCTCTCGAAGCAGTTGGACACTTTGTTCGACGCTCTGGTGTGCTGTATCAACCACAAGATGCTCGCGATTCCAGGGATGGTGCTCGCGAGAAACAATCTCCTGCCACGTGGGCAATTTCAATCCCAGAATGTCTGAAACGCGCTTTTCTGCGCGCCTTCGGTGCTCCTCCACATCGGAACAGACGACCTCTATTTCGACGATGAATGCCCCCGCGCGCTTAGCGACTGCCACCCAAGCATCGCGGGTCACCGGCAGCGGATTGACCGAGTCCGCGATTACGATTCGACCGAGAGAAAGATTATCCGCGGCGACAGCGTAGGCTACGCGATACCCCGCATCATTCATAGAGCGATCACCCACACCATGATTTCTTAGCGCTTGCTCGATCGTGTCGATTCGCAGGTGGACAGCGCTGAGTTGGCGCGCCAATTCGCGCGCAATCGTGGTCTTCCCGGTTCCCGGCAGGCCGCCAAACACGATCAGCATATGAAGAGTCTCTTCCCGATGGCAAGGTAGCAATGCTGCAGGGGCAGCTTACATGAAAAAAGGGCGCGTTGTTCGCGCCCTTTTGCCGAATCAGAAAAGGAGATTCCTCTCTACGCTTTGGCGGGGTTTTCGCCGCGGGTGAAGCCGGGCGCGGGCCGCAATTCGGGCCGCACCGCTTTGGGCTCCACGCTTGGCGCGGGAGGAGCTTGCGGAGGCGGCGTGCGCGGCTTTTCCGGCAGCGGCCTGCCTTCCATGAGGAGTTTCACTTCGGCGGCGTCAATGACTTCGCGTTCGAGCAACGCTTGTGCAATGCGTTCAAGAACATCTTTGTTGCTCGAAAGGATGTTGCGGGCCTTTTCGTATGCCGAGTTAACGATGCGCTTCACTTCCTTGTCGATCTGAATGGCGGTGTCTTCGGAATAATCGCGGTGCTGAGCGATTTCGCGGCCCAAGAAGATGGCTTCGTCTTTTTTGCCGAAGGCCAATGGACCGAGCTCGCTCATGCCCCATTCGCAGACCATGTTGCGAGCGATATCCGTGGCGCGCTCGATGTCGTTGCCAGCGCCGGTCGTGATGTGGCCCAGGAAAATTTCTTCGGCCGAACGCCCGCCCATCAGCACGGCGAGCATGGCTTCGAGATACTGGCGCGTATAGGTGTGCTTGTCGGCTTCGGGCAACTGCATCGTCAGGCCGAGAGCCATGCCGCGCGGAATGATAGTGACTTTGTGAACGGGATCCGCGCCCGGAGTCATGGCCGCAACGAGCGCATGACCAGCTTCGTGGTACGCGGTGTTCTTCTTTTCCTCATCGGAAAGAATCATGGACTTACGCTCGACGCCCATAAGGACTTTGTCCTTGGACATCTCAAAATCGGCCATAGTCACGAATTTGCGATTTTGGCGCGCTGCCCAAAGAGCAGCTTCGTTGACAAGATTGGCGAGGTCTGCGCCGGAGAAGCCCGGAGTGCCGCGCGCGATGATGGAAAGATCCACGTCGTCGCCGATTGGCACTTTGCGCGTGTGTACGCGGAGAATTTCTTCGCGGCCTTTCACGTCGGGACGCGCAACCACGACGCGGCGGTCGAATCGGCCGGGACGCAACAACGCCGGATCGAGAACATCGGGGCGGTTCGTCGCGGCAATCAGAATCACGCCTTCGTTGGATTCAAAGCCGTCCATCTCGACGAGCAGCGCATTCAAAGTTTGTTCGCGCTCGTCGTGACCGCCGCCCAGGCCCGCGCCACGATGGCGGCCAACGGCGTCAATTTCGTCAATGAAGATGATGCAAGGAGCGTTCTTCTTGCCTTGCTCGAAAAGGTCGCGGACGCGGCTCGCGCCGACGCCGACAAACATTTCGACGAAGTCCGAACCCGAAATCGAGAAGAACGGAACGTTGGCTTCTCCCGCGATAGCGCGCGCCAGAAGAGTCTTGCCCGTGCCTGGAGGACCAACGAGCAACACGCCCTTGGGGATGCGGCCGCCGAGTTTCTGGAATTTCTGCGGATCCTTTAGGAATTCGATAATTTCCTGGAGTTCTTCCTTGGCCTCATCGGTTCCCGCAACGTCCTTGAAAGTAGCTTTCTTCTGTTGCGCGGAAAGCAAACGCGCGCGGGATTTGCCAAAGCTGAGAGCCTTGTTTCCGCCGGCTTGCATTTGACGCATCAGGAACAAGCAGAACCCGACGAGGAGAAGAAGAGGGAGGCCGTTGAGAAGGAGGAGAACCCAGTCGGCGCTGCGAACTTCCTTGATCTTAATTTGCACGGCCTTGTCACGCAGCTCTTTGGTAACGGTGGGCGCATCTTCTTTGGCAATGGTTACCTGGAACTTGCGGTTAGCGGGGCGGATGTACTCGCCCTGGAGGTCGTAGCTGACCTGACCGAGATACATCGTGACTTCCTTCACGTCACCCGCTTCGACCTTGGCCATGAACTCGCTATAGCTCGGTTGGTCTTCGCGCGCCTGTCCGCCGTTCGCGGACACGAGTTTCCAAAGCATCACTCCCAGCAGGACAATGGACATCCAGAAGAGAATTGTTTTTACTGTAGAACTGGAATTCACGTTTCCCTCTCTAGTTCCGGAAGCCGCCGCAAGCTGCATCTATCATGCTTACTTTTTCCGTCCTTTGCCACTCTTTCGGGAGGCATGGTTCGTTCCCGAAGAAAGTTGTCGAAGATTTCTGCCAGTACCATTGGGAGCGGCCAGGCCGTACCCGACCCATACTTCATTAGATGCAGTCCGGAAGCCAAAGTAATCCGGCTCCAGGGCCACGCGGCGCTTGGCGGGCTTGTCCAGAAGCACCGCCAGCCGGATGGAACGCGGCCGGCTTTCTCCCAGACGGCGTAGCAGAAAATCCTGCGTCACGCCGCTATCAAGCACTGCATCCACAACCAAAACGTCGCGCCCTTTCAACTCTGGATACGAGCCAAACAAAACTTCCCGTCGTGAGTGACCATTGTGATCGACGTCACGAACATCCGCGCGAACAAAATAACAAACCGTCGGGGCGCTGATTTGCCGGATCAAATCGGCCGCAAAAATGAAGCCTCGATCCATGGTCACAATTACATCCAGCCGGCGGTCTCCGTATTCCCGCGAGATTTCTTTGCCCAGCTCAGCCACGCGAGCGGCGATGTGCGCAGCCGAATACGTTGCCCCTTTCCGCGCGCTCAAATCTTTTCCTCACCAATCACAATCCCCGAACGAGTCCTCTCATTCGCAGCGAAATCGGCCGCCACCGGAAACCCGCGGGCCCAAACAAGAGCTTCGCCACTCGTTAACACTGGCCAACCCTCCCGCTCCCAGCGGCTGATGTGCTTTTCATTCAGTAAGCGCTTCAGCTTATGGGCCTTTTGATGGCCGGAAGGGCGCAACCGATCTCCAGGACGCCAGTTGCGCAGGACCAGGGGCGTATGCAGCCGATCGCGGTCCAGAACCATCTTATTATTTTCCTCTCCCTTAAAAGGCCAGTCAATCGCTCTGAAGCGGAAGACACAACCCAGTTCGGGAACTTTTACGTCGCATGCGCCATGGGACAAATCGATGCTATAGGAGAATTCATGGGGGGCAGTTTGAGCGCCGCTCCTTTCTGCCTTCTGAACCGCACGAAACACCAAAGCATCGCGGTTTTTTCGTACTTCTACGCCGCCCGGTAGCGTAAGCGAACTTCCGTTCTGACCGTTTCGCGCGAGTGCAAGCACGGCATCCACGTGGTGTGCGTTCAGTTGCCCGCCCTGCTTTTTCACGCGCTCCACGAGGCCGCGGACCAGGCGCTTGCTCATGGCGATTAAGTCATTCTGTTCTATCTCCTCTGTGAACTCCGTGTTGGGTCCCCCTTTCACCGCCCCTGCAAACAGATCCGCAAGCGCAATGCGTAGACCTCCATCGCGTTGGGAAATGGCAGCGGTCATGCGCTGTTGCAGTAGAGCGTCGAAAAACGCTTCATCTTCACGCGCGAGCTGCGCGAGGGTTGTCAAATGTTCGACGACGGCGGGCTGAAATTGTCTCTCGAGAAGAGGGAGAAGCTTCATTCGAATGCGTGCTCGCAGGCGTTTGACGTCACGATTCGTGATGTCCTCGTGCCAGCGCTGCTTCTTGCGCCGAAGATAAGCCCGCAGTTCGGCGCGGCGGATGTTCAGAAGCGG